>JAGRAG010000109.1 GCA_020435025.1 Bdellovibrionales bacterium
GCGTAAGAAGAGTTGTCAATCACGAATGTCCCCACAAAAGGCTCAAACCAGGCGGTCCGCAGCTCCGCTCGCTGTGCGAGCAGTGCACCGACCGAACTCGCTTTTGCGGGGACATTCATGATTGACAAATCTTCTTACGCAAATGATTTGCAATTAAAGGATTCCATTTGAACAACGTTGCTTCTTCTGCAATTGTGACAATGGAAATGGCTTGCCGCGTCCCGAAAATTTAACCGGGAACCTGAAATGTGGCGCGGTGGATAGGGAGCCCTTGTTTTAAAAAGATCTTTTCAAAGTGGGTCACAAAGTTTTCCGACTGGTAATCGGAATTGTGCAAATCATATGTGATGGAGGTCTGTTGATAGGCACTTCGTTCAAAACATTCCATAGCCCAGTCAAAATAATCGCGGTTGTCTGTTTTGAACTCTAATTCCGCTCCTTTTTTTTGTAGCTTAAACAACGTTGTTAAAAAGGCGTCATTGATCAGTCGATGCTTCTTTTGCTTTTCCTTCGGCCACGGATCAGGAAAATGGATCATGACCCTATCTAACTCGCCGGCGGCGAAAAGATGGTCTGGAAATCCGGCATCGTATCTGACAATACGTGCGTTCTTGGCACCATGGTTTAAGGCACGGCGAATCGATTGAATTAAAGGTTTAAATTTCCACTCAATTCCAATTAAATTTCTTTTGGGATTCTGTTCAGCATAATGCGCAAAATGAATGCCATTTCCGGTACCAATTTCTAGGTCAATAGGGGCACTTGAGGAATCAGCAAACACCTGTGTGGCCCACTGACCTTTATTTAAAACCGACCGTTTCTCACAAAAGGCCCATGGAGCAAACTCCGTTTGCAGTGCCTGAACATAATAAGTGGGTTGCGGCAGACCATCTGTCCGACAAATGCGAATTCTTTTTTGCGACATGACAAAGTGTGTAGCAAAGGGGCTTTGAGAGCGCAAGTGAAAAGCCGCGTCCGACTTGCGTATACTCATTGGATTTATTACAAACTATTAAGGAAGTTAAATTCATTCGTTTATCATCTTTTATTTTACCTTTCCAAAGGGCCAACGGAACCAAATATGAAACTAAAAACAACCGCTTTATTGATTTCACTTTTTTTCTCCTTAATGTCATGGGCCGTTCCCTTTAAGGGACACAAGATCGTCATGGCCGGTCCATCGCCCTATGCCACGGCGATCGGTCAAGAAATCGCGGAAAAAGGGGGAAACGTTGTCGATGTCGCCGTTGCCGTAGGAATTGCCCTGGCTATCACCAGTCCCTATTATGCCTCTCTTGGTGGTGGAGGCTTTGCAATGGTCAAAATGCCTGGACAAAAACCAGTGGCCTTAGATTTCAGGGAGGTGGCACCATCAAGCACCCATCCCAAGTTTTACATCGATAAATCGGAAAATGCATCCCGAGAGGGTGGAACGGCCATCGCCATTCCTGGCATTCCCGCAGGCTATTATGAACTTCACAAAAAGTACGGCAGAGTCAGTTGGTCAGAGCTTTTAAGCGCTCCTCTTCGTCTTGCTGAAAATGGTTTTCGAGTATCTGGGGATTGGGTCTCTTTCACCCAGCAAAATAAGGACCGTTTTAATTCATCGGGAAAAAAGTTCTTTTTCAAGGCTAAAGGTCGAGAGTACCTGCCTGGAGAAATCTTAAAACAACCTCAACTAGCCAAGGCAATAAAGCTTCTACAAAAGAAAAAGCGAGACGGTTTTTATAAGGGAGAGATCGCCAAAGATCTTGTCAACTCTATCAATAAAGAGGGAGGAACCGTTTCCCTTAAGGATTTTGAAAACTACCAAGTACGATGGCTTAAACCTCTTTCCGCAGATTTCAGAGGCTACAAAGTCTATATGATGCCTCCCCCTTCTAGTGGCGGCATCGTGATGCAGACAGCCTTTCATCTAATGGATCAATTAAAGCCGGAAGAGCAAAAACATCTCAGTGTGAATGAAACCCATCTTTTAGGAGAAATTCTTAGTCGTGCCTATCGAGGACGAGCCCTCCTTGGTGATCCGGACTTTTATAAAAATCCACTTGAGCGAATCTTGTCGAAAAACTATCTTTCTGAAATGGCTCATTCGGTTGAAATTGATAAAACCCGTGAACTAGAACCCCTTTCCGAGGGAATCCCAAATGAAAGCAACGAGACCACACATTTTTCTGTACTTGATAAAAACGGAGCCAGCGTCGCGATGACAATTACTCTAAATGGAAGATATGGCTCTGGTGTTGTTAGTCGGAAATACGGCATTGCTTTAAACAATGAGATGGACGATTTTACAACTATCCCAGGCAAACCAAACATGTTTGGACTTATTCAAGGAAATGGAAATATTGTCGAACCCGGCAAACGCCCTCTTAGCTCTATGAGCCCCACCCTCGTCGAAAAAGGTGGCAAAGTGGTTTTATCTATAGGTGCTCCCGGCGGACCGAGAATAATCAGCAGTGTGATTCAAGTCATCTACAGAGTTTTAGTAAGAGATATGAATATCGACGAAGCCATTCAAGCCCCGAGAGTCCACCACCAATTTCTACCAAGAAAACTCTACGTCGACAGCAACCGTTGGTCCCCAGAATCACTTAAAGGATTAAGGGCCAAAGGACATCAGGTGGAAGAAAGCTGGATGGGACGAGTTTATGCAGCTCATCGCACGGAAGATCAATTGCTCGAAGCCGCTTATGACGCCCGAGGCGAGGGAGCTGCTTCCGGATACTAATATCAATCCCAGAAATCAAAGATTGTACTTAAGCGTAAAAATTGAAGCGTCTTGATAAGAAGGCGTTCCTAATTTGTGGTCCGCATATCTATACTGAAGTCCCAAACTGTATTTGACTTCCGGCTTCCACCAAAAAGAAAGCGCTCCATTGTGTCCTTCATTTTTTTTATGAATTCCTTTGACTCCATAACGATCGTTCCGGTTGACTTCCGTTTCGTGCCACCAAAAAAAAGAAAAAGGCTGACCCAAAGTTCGAAAGTCTACGCTCATCAACCAGCCCAACATCAATCCATTAAATCCATTGTACCCTGAAAAGCTCGTTCCAGAAGCCGCGACCTCAGAAGGGGTTTCCACATGCGAGACCACATCATGCAATCCCAAAAATGGCTGAAACCAAAATCGATCTCTACGAAAATCGTAGGCGAACCCTAAAACACGGTTCTGTTCTTGAAAACCCTTTGTCGTTATCTGATAAACATGCCCATAACCATGCCAGTTCGTTTTATATATCTTTACAGTGACAGCCCCTTTACTCGCCGTCCGAATTCCTCGACCTTCCGAATTATCGGCACTGGCTCCCGGGTTTTCAATATCTAAAAACCCATAAAGAGTTCCCCAGTCATATCCACCACCACCTTCGATCTCAAAGTAAGCAAAATCCCGTTTGAGACCACTGACTTCAGATCGTTTTTCGGTCTTTTCTGTCCAGTCCAAGTAGTTTCCACTAACACTGGAAAACCCATATATCTGTTTCGCCTCTGCGAAAGTGGCGCTAGCCAAGACAAAAAAAATAAAACTAGAAATCAACAGCGGCTTCGAAATTATAAACTTCATCCGTTAAATTCCTTTTCATGATATTTAATTGTTGTTCAAAAACTGGTCGATAGACTCTTTCCCAAAGTTGAATCACATCTTGTTTAGAAATTTCATTAAAGGCTTCAACTCGTTTATCGAGAAAGCCGTAGCGAAAGGTGTTCACTTCAGGGACAAAAAGCTCGCCCCCATACTGGGCCGTGAAGGCTTCCCATACCCTATTGGTGTTTTTCACCTGATCATCCATAAAAATCACCACTTTGGGAGACAGCTGCCGGTCTTGCATCCAAATTTTTAAAAGAGCTCCCTTATGCTGACCAGAAGTAAAAAAGACACCATCTCTGTAGACGGCAGGTCTCGGTTTATTCAGTTTATAATCGGCTATCTGTCGCAGTGTAAAACCGTATTTGGATTGCAGCTCTCTCACATTATAAGGCATCATAGAAAGATAATCTCTTTCCTCAATCGGAGAGGCGGTTCTTAAAAGATTGTAACCGGCCTTATACAATTCGCGAAAGGCTGGACTTTTAAACTCGGGGCCGCGAGAGGTCAAACCGATCACCATAACTCCGTCATCTTGCAATCGACGAATCAACTCGATGGTCTTCGGTTCTGGAGCATGCATTGGAAGCACATCATACAAAAACCCTTGTACACTTAGGAGGCCATCAAAACTCAAGGCAACGGCACCATGTCTTTGTTTGTAATCGTCACCCTCGGAACCTAAAACCATAGCTTCCTGCCAGTTCCACCACTGATCACTCCCTAATTCCCCATCCATAGTCACCAATGTGTTATCAATATCCATGACCACAAGAATTTCATCAGATTTGTAGTTGGTGGTCAGCTCAACGAAAATCTGCTCAAATTGATCAATAGACTTAATGTCAAACTGCTGGCTCGCCGATGCCACTAAGGATAGAAAGAAAAACAAAAAACCTAATACTCGAAAGATCACCCCAACCTCCTAGATGCCCGTTTTTAACCCTAGAATGGATTTAAGGTCAAATCCCCTTGGAACTAGGAATCCATGAATTTTTCTAAGTATCTGTTTTTACAAACACAACATTTCAAAAATGAATCCATTTCGTTTTAAATGTGTGAGCCAGTGATATTTTTATCATTGTTCCACTGTTTCAAAGGCGAGAATTCCGAAAACTTTACATAAATACTTTTAGATTTTCGATAGTAGAACTTCAAACAGTGAAATATCTTGGGTAACGTGGATATTTTTTCTGATTACAAAACGCATACATGCCACAAATCAATGCCGATGCTTCACCCCTTTTCCGTCAAAAAATTCAAAGTGAAGGAGATTTTATGACCACGTCCGTAAAACAATAATCCTATCGCTAGTAACAGATTCCCTGGCGGAGCTTCCGTCAGGGTTATTCTTGAAAAATCAATTCCTCAACCAGACTTTCACTCAGTAAGATTGAAAAGACGGTGGAAACTTGCTCGGGTGTGGCTAATTTCTGAACTTCCCACTTTTCGAGAAGCTCAATCATCGGCCCCGAATGTTTTTTTATCTGACAGAGTAACTCAAAGCTTCGTGCATCGACTTCTCTGATAAAAACTTGGTTTTCTTTTTTAAAGAGCAGATAAAAATGCGGAGAGGTCTCATCAGGAATCTCATCGACCTTTTGGTGTTCTAGTTTTCTTAAATTCCAAAGAGCGTATGTATCAAATTGACAGTCCAAAAAGAAGATGGAGGCTAATTTCCAATGAGCCATAAAACTTTCTTCTTCCGATCTTAAAAGCTCCTCTTTTAATCCCGCTCTTGGCGGAAGGTGAAAGCACTGTATAAAAGCTCTTTCAAACTGGGCTAACTCGCTCAAAAAGGGAAACTCCTTAAGCTCCTCTCGGTCGTTTAAAAACTCCACCATTTTCAGACCGTAACTATTTAAATTGTATTCTTGTGACGGGTGGGCCTCTATATAGTCACGGCAAAGTTGAAAGAAATCCTCATCTCCCAAAAACCACCAAAGACTCTCAAAGTGATCCCCTAAGACCTCTATCATCCGTGCGTAGTACCCCTCTCTATGAACCTCAACGGCCTGAGCGGCGCCTATCGTTTTACCAGCCGGACAAATGGTACCGAGCAGTTCTGTGTTGGGGGTTCCTGTTAAAACCTGTTGAGCAAATACAGTTTGAAACTCGGCCAGGGATCTCACAAAACAACCTCGTTAGGAACTTTAGAAAAATTCCGCTGCCAAATGCGAATCGCTTTTTTGACCTCTTCTTCAACAACTGAAAATTCAGGTATTTCTTCATCCCACTCCACCATAAAGGGAGTTTCGGGATTCTTACGAATCGTCTGTTCAAAAAGAGGCCAAACAGGATCATGAACAGGTCGCGAGTGCGTATCAAAAAGAAAGTCTTCTCTTTCTGTATATCCAGCCAAATGAATTTGAGAAATCTTGTCATGAGGAATGGTATCAATAAATTCGTGGCCTGAAAATCCATGATTCACAGAACTGACGTAAACATTATTTACATCCATAAGTAAACTGGCACCGGTCCGTTCTAAAACTTGATTTAAAAATTCCCACTCCGTCATCTCACTGGTTTCAAAAGTCATATATGTCGAAACATTTTCAATCACTAGAGGTCTTTTCAAAAAATCCTGAGCTTTAAGAACATTTTCAACAACAATCTGTAGACTCTCTTGAGTGTAGGGAAATGGTAAAAGATCATGTAGGTTATGGCTTTTCCTACCAGACCAACACAGATGATCGGATACAATAAAAGGATCAATATGCTCTATCAGTGTTTTCAAATTCTTTAGGTATTCGCCACTCAAACCTTCGGCACTTGCTAATGACATGGAAACCCCATGCAGTGCTATTTGATAGTCTTCTCGAATCAAGTTGAGAATTTGAAAGGGACGCCCCCTCGTATCCATATAGTTTTCCGAAACCACCTCAAACCATTTCAATGAAGTTTTTGGTCTGCTTTCAAGATAACTGTAATGGGTCGTTCTAAGACCCATTCCTGGCATACATCGGGGGACATTCATAACAAACCTCTTAGCTTAACCTTCTTTAAAGGTTCCTTTTTTAGCTGTACACTCTTTTTCTGACATTTTTAACCAACCCTTACCTTTACAAGAGTTATGTCCCGCACAGTCTGAATGGTCGGTGTGACATGCAGACTTTCCTTTACAAGCATTAACTCCGTGGCATTCACCCGTCATTTCTTGAGCTGCTTTTTTTCCATGACCTTTCTCATGATTGTCCGCTAGGGATTGAGTAGAAGTTGCCATCATCAACCCGGACAAGGCAGCACCGGCTAAGATAAGTTTGTTTGTTTTCATATTGAGTTCTCCTCTATTATAAGTATCCGAATTTCATCTTTGTAATACAGAGCCTTAATTCAAAACACTTTTATTTGATGTTTTCACATTGTAAGAAGAACTACGAACGCAAGTCAAAAAAGTTTCAACAGATAGATTTTTTATTTGAATCTGTAAGTTATTGACTTATTTAAAGAATCGACACCGACAAAAAAATAAGACTCTTTGAACGGCTAGAAGTCCGTGTATTTTGTCGCCCGGCCTCGGCTTTTTTCTACGGGATATTTCTTGGCATTCTTATCCATTTTGCTGTAGCAAATCTCTTCAAGGTTTAGATCGAGTTTATTTACGATTTTTAAAAGATAGATAAAAATATCTGCCAGCTCTTCAGAGACACGTTCTTTTTGCTGCTCGTTTTCTGAGATACGTTCGGATTGATCCGGTGTGAGCCACTGGAAGATTTCCATCAGCTCTGCTGACTCAATGCTCAAGGACATAACAAGATTTTTAATATTATGAAACTCTCCCCATTGTCTTTCTTCGGCAAACTGCTCCACGAGTTTTGATAGCTTATCTAAATCCAATTCATCCACCCACTTGTTTGGTTTTGTTGAGGCGCCAACTGACAAATATCAAGCGAAGTAGATCTATAACAACAGCCACCATCATCCACTTATAAAACGGCAAAGAATAATTATGTAACGTAGTTGCCTTGAGTCCCCACCACTGAATTTCGGCAAACGGCAGATTCCAATGGACAAGTCTCATGAGGAGCATCGGGAGAGTAAACACCAGTAGATGCACCCAACCGTTCCAAAAAGTAAGAAGAAATTTTCTTTGCGGCAACTTCCACGTCAGGACGACCATTAAAATGCCTAAAACTAAAAATAAAGTAGCAGCTAAAGCCGCCGCTTTCCTCGAAGAGGAAATGTTCATAAATATTGCGACAACACTGCCTGCAACGACAGCTTGAGCCACTAAAATGAAACCTAAAGTGAGCAGTGATTTTTTCATAGCTTCTTTTACTGGCTCCTAGTGATGGAGAACACATCCAATGCGGCGGGTTATTCCTTCACAACGCAAAATCTGTGGACCAATGATCTCAATTGGAACCATCGCAACCTTTTATTGCGAATCCTTCCAGAGGGATGGTTTTATGCAAAACGCCTCTCGGAGAAAAAAGAAATAGTGATGGCATCAGACCTTGGACATGTTATGGTCACAACAACTCAAAAATTTTGGCTTCATAAGGATATTTGTATGATAACAAAACTCCTCTCTTTTTTGCTTTGTCTCTTTGCTTTCTCTGATTGCAGTCATTTTCCCAAGGAAACTCAGGCAATTGCCCTTCATAGAAGTCTTGTCTCCTTTGCTCCATCAGTCGAAGCCATCTCTACAAAGTTAATGATCCCTGCCGAAAGCACCATAAAGAAACATTACCATAACGGCGAAGAGTATCTTTACATTATCAAGGGATATGCTTTTTTGAGTGTTATCGACGAACCCGAAAAGCGACTGGAAACAGGGACATTAACGAAAATTCCTTATCGAAAAATTCACTGGGCACGTACTGGTAATGATCCAGTTGAGGCCATTATTTTTCGAACCCATGAAAAAGGAAACGATGTTCGTGTCGATGTCAAATAAAGGGGCTTATCACCCCTTTTACAGATGTCTATCGTAAACCTTGGCCTGCAAACTGCCCTGAATAGGTCGATTCTACTTGAGTTGCTGATTTCACTACACGAAAATCATAGGATGCAGAAACCCGACCGTTATCTCGACGAATAGTCATCGCAATGTATCCATAGTCCGAAATAGCATACCCTCCTCGTCGAGGACTGCGATCTAACGGTCGAAGTTTTGCTCCAGCCCCACTGACAAAAAAGTGAGTTCCTTTATTTTGACCTTCGTAAGATAAATTGTGATCGTGGCCAGAGAAATAGCTGTCCACTCTACCCTCAACACTCCCCTGAAGAAACCCTTTAAGACTCCAACTAGCGTCTCCATGAGAGCCAACACTGTACAAAGGATGATGAGCCAAGGCGATGCTCAACTTGCAGGTTCCGGCATCTTTTAGCACGACTTGATCCACAAACTCTCTCTGCTCTGAGTAGTCAGTGTTAGAGTCTAATGAAAGAAAACAAACGTCACCGTAGCTTTCAAAATAATAAAGGCTAGGAAAAATGATATTTGAATAGTTACTCGCAATTTCAATCCAAGCTCTAGGGTTTTTCTGGTAGTCATGATTTCCCATCACCAAGAAAAAGGGAATGTTCTGACCTTCAAGTAGTCCTTTATATGGGTTATAAAAATGACTGAAAAACTTCTTGTCTTTTGCATTTTTAAGACCGCTTGAATAAATCACATCACCCAAAACTCGAACCTGATGACAACCCTCACTTTCTAATGCTTGAGCCACCATAATTTGAGATCGAGAGGCCGTTCCAGTATCCCCTATCAAACAAACTTTATAGCCATCCGGTAAATACGACTGTTGATAGACCGTTGTCGCAGACGCACCAAGTGAAAGCGCCATAAAAAGAGTAGTAAAAATCCATTTCATAAAATTCCTCCTTGCAAACCAACGCTAGCAAAGGTCGATTTTTTTTCCTAGAAACAAAAACTTACAGAGTTGACAGAAAACTGAAATCACCAGAACAATTTGCCTCTCAAAAAAACATCAGTTGCTTGAGTTAAAAATGTAACGTACACCCATTTTTTAACTTCATTTTTGGGAAATCCAAATTAGTAAATACTTTCAAGGGAGCCGGAGTTGGAAATCAAAATTCACCGAGCCACGACAGAAAATGCAGAGCAAATCATCGAGTTTCAAATTTGTATGGCTGAAGAAACAGAAAACTTACAATTAAACCCGACCAAGGTCCGTAATGGAGTCTTAGCTGTATTAGAAAAAAAAGTCGATGGAGAATATTGGGTGCTCACTGACAGCAAAAGTATTTTGGGGTGCTGCCTTCTTTTAAAAGAGTGGAGCGATTGGCGCTGTCAATCTGTTCTTTGGATTCATTCCGTTTACATCCGTCCCGAAGAAAGAGGCAAGGGGTACTTTAAAAAACTCTATTTGTCGCTTCAACAAATGGTTCTAGATCATCCCGAAATCGCTGGACTTCGCTTGTATGTTGACAAATCCAACTCCCGGGCCCAGAAAATCTATCAAACCATTGGTATGAACGCGGAACACTACGATTTATACGAATGGATGAGGCCAACATAGGTGACCTCCCCCTTTCCTTACTGGTTTGAACTTTTATCGGCAATTAAAGAGTGCTGTTTATATGCTATTGCAGCGGTCAAAGGTAAAGGTCTCTGAATCCTCACCCAAAATTAAGTTCGCTTGCCCACAGGAAATAATAGTTAAAACGGTTTCACGACCATCGGTACAAGAACCTGACCATGAACCCTGTACCGGACAATTACATGAGCTGTCCCAAGTCACTGCCGACGGAGTGTAGCTACAGACATTGCCATTCACATTATTAGTGACCTTTAACACGCCCCCCGACATCGTACGACCATTTCGAGAATTTCCTGACACCGTGATGGCCGAAGTGACTTCACTGGTATAATCCAAAAGAGTTCCGCCTCCGGGAAGAGTGAACTTCCGTTGAATTCCATCATTCGTGAAGCTAAAAACACCGGCCGCCGTACGTGTGACCCTTTGTCCAACAGAACCCGTTTTCTTAACAGACAACTCAGCCCCACGCCGACCCGTGACTGTAAAATTGGGCACTCTGGTAATAGTTTGTGAATCCCCCGTAATAAGACAAATGTTGTCGTCCGAAGCGTCAACAAAAGTGATGGTCACTGTACCCGTAAAAGTCGCCGCCCCGAGTGTGCACCCACCAAAGTCTCGAGTGATGACGTTGCTCGAACAACCCGAAAAAGTCGAAGCCGAATAACAACTGGTCGCATTGGCTTGAGGCAAAAGATTGAACTTTTCCCAAAAAGTCGCCGGAGCCAATCGCGCCACCATTTTCGAATGGCCCGAAACCACCGATGCATATGAACCACTCGATCCTCCGCTCTCATCCACAGAAGCCATAATATCGCCAATCTGCTGCCCCATCTCTTGAATGTCTACCTGAGTTTCATCTTTACTACAGGCAATGAAAGTGAGTGATAAAAATGCCAAAAATATGGTCGTCTTTCTTAAGGTCATGATTGCCCCCTTACACCCATAGAATAACCTAAGGCCTCGTCTCATAAAAGAAAATCTCGCTACAAAAGTCCCCCTTTCCTTACGAATGAAGTTCCAATCACTCAAAAGTCCCAAGTCTCATTTACAAGGAACACCTACATTCAGCTTCGGTGCACGACTCCTGCCTTGCTGCCATCCCATTTGTGGCGGGGCTGCCTAAGCGGGGCTGCCAAAGCTTGGTAGAACGCCCATCTCTAAAAATATATTTGCTCTTTGTAAATGAGCCTTGGGACTTTTAAGTGATAGGAG
>JAGRAG010000110.1 GCA_020435025.1 Bdellovibrionales bacterium
ATGTAAATATGCAAAATCTCATTAAAAAATTTGTGGGTGTCTTGAGTTTAGTCAGTTGTACACCTCTCTTTGTAAGTTGTGGCACTATTGGGCCAACAAAGAACTCGTTAAAGCCCGTATCACAGGGTGAAACGGAGTACACCTTTGAACTCAAGCCGGCAATGGAACAAAAGGTGGTCGCTAATTACAAATCACATTCGCATGTAGAGATTTTCGAGGATCAGCAAATTCTTCGCGAGCGCGATGAGATTGTTGAGTTTTCAGCGCAGGAAGAGGTGGTAGCTCTGGGAATGGACGGCAGATCCTTTACTCAGCGAGTGAAAATCTTAAAAAAGGATGGCGCTGTAGAGTTACACACATTGGGATTTCCGGAAGAAGGTGAAGAGCTTGAGACGACTTTGACGACCAAAGCCGAAGTGATCAAAGCTGGTGAGTACCCGAAGACATCTCTTTTTTTCGTACCCCCCATCTCTCTTCCAGCGGAATCAGTTAAAGTCGGTGAGACTTGGACCCTTGATAAAGAGTGGGTGAGTATGAACAATGGTATTCCGTTAAAACTTGAGTTAGTTTCAGTTCTTAAAGAAGTTTACCAGTGTGGAAGCGACCCTATTGGATGTGCGGATATTGAAATTTCTGGCAGCGTTAAAATGATGGGTGTTGATGATAGTAAGGTGAATTTTAATAGTGAAATTCGGGGACGACTTTTCTTTGCTTTAGGGCGAGGCATATTGGTTTGGTCGTCAATAAAAAGTCAGGAAAAACTGGTAACAGAAAAGCAGTTATTGACTGTGCGAGGATGCATGGGCTCCCGCTTGCAGTCTCCAGAAATTCTGTCGGGACTGCCTTTGGAATGTGAACCGGTTTATGACATTCCGCAAGTTCCTGGCGTTTAGAGAATATCTATGAGTTGTAATTCTGATTGAATCTGATCGGCACTCAAATGAGCGGACGGAAGGTTGAGACTTCTTAAAAATAATTCAGTCTGCTTTAAGAAGACTTTTGGATGCTCGCAAAGTTTTTGGCGATTGTATTGTGACAGCCAATGAGCTTCGATTTGTTTTAGGAGTGCTCTTAATTGATCGTGATACTTTAATCGCAAAACATGCGACTCCATCGCTTTTTTGAATTCTTTTTCGTGGTATTCTCTGTAATTTCTAAAAGTTCTAGTAAAAAGACCAGGAGGATTTTGTGCTAGGTTTTGCTCCTGAAGAAACTTTATGCGTCGCTGAAGTATTATCTTAGCTGTGTTTGAGTTTCCGTAAGTGAATATTATTGATTCCAGCTCGTCACTTTCGAGTTCGTCATTTGCTGAACTGTAGGATATCCAAGTGTTTTGGCAGGGACCTGTTAGAGAACCTTTCAAGGCACTAATGGTTTGATCCTTGAGATCATTTTGTTTTTTTCTAAGATCTTGAACTGTCTTATGATCTTTGTTGTGAAGTTGCATTTGAATTTCAGTTTCCAACTCCGAGTCTCTAAGGACATAGTCCTGATAGACTGAGAAAAATTCGCGATGGAGGAGTTGCTCAACTTCATGAGTGCGCACCATAAAGCTGTTTAAAAAAAAGTTGAAGGGGGCATGATCTATTTTTGAAGCCTTTTCCACTTGATCACGCAAAGTAAAAAGACCATTCACTTCATCATCGACTAAGTTAGAAAGTCGAACATTTTCTAGAATCATTCCGCTGCTCTTTTCGATAGCTACAAAAAGAACAGAGAGAAATAGGGCTTGTTTAGCCAAACGTCCCACGCGGGAGCTCAAGCGAGCGCCACCTTTTGCTAGGTCTCTTAAAGTCATCAAACGAGTGACTGCTGCAGACCCACCTAGAGCAATCGAGGTTGCTGTTAGCTCATCCAGAAGACCTTGAAGTTCATTTTCATTAAACGAATCAAAATGTGTATTTTGTAGAAGATCCGCAGGCGAGCGTTTGATGCCTGAGGCATCATAATTGGATCTTCCAATTAGGGTTCCGGCTTTTTGCCCTGCTAAAGGAAAGGCATATGAAAAAAGACGTAAATACTTGTTCGTTCGTTCGGGGTGGCGAATCAAGATCACGGACATTGCTGCCAGTCCAATTATCAAACCGGTGCGCGAGATTTCATCAGTATCTTGGTTCAAGCGCTTCGCCAGATCTTTGTGAAAGAGAAGCTGCCAGTGAAGTTGAAGTTGACTAATCAGTTGCAAGGCTCTTGTTGGTGAGAGCGACCAGTGTTGTTCAATAAACCAAATGGCTCTTTCGTAGTCTTGATCTTCAAGAGAGAAGATCTCTTTTTTTAAATTAAAAAGTTTCAACATTCTCTGTGACGAGGAGACATCATTTAGAAAAGACTCGATATTGTCTTTGACAGAGGACAGTGTCGTCTTTTCTGCGACCAGTTGCTGGAATTCGGAAGAAAACGGAGAATCATCGGCATGGACCCTGACTGAAAGGCTGAGACATAAGGTAACTGCATACAACACCCAGATCCTCACGGTCACTCTCCCGGAGACAGTCTAGGCGAAAGAAATCCTTTTTCCAGTGTTTCTAATAAAGACGTAGTTGCGGGCACACTGAGTTGCTGGCATTCATTTTTATGGGTGTTATAGTAGCTCCAAAATTCCGTGAAGATCATTTGATCTTCTTGTGACATCCATTGAAACTCGGGAAGTTGTGACTCGGGATAAAAATTTGCAAATTTGTTTTTTCCCGACTCTGAAAAACGCGAAAGATGGCTTTTAATTTTAGAAATGGATTCCGCACTCAAAGAGGACTTACCTTGGCTCATATCTGCCACTTCGATGGAGAGCTGGCATAAAATGTTAACATCTACATAGGTCTTTAGGGTTTTTATGTCGAACAAATGAACCTTATGGGATTTAATAGATGTTTCCACAAACCCGACTCCGGCTCCGGCTAGATAGTAGTGATACCATTTAGGCGTACGAGGTAAATTAACGATAACACTTTTAATGAGATCTTTTCCAGAAGAAGTTGTGGATATAAGAGATCCACGGGAAGAGCCAGCTCTTGAAAGAGTTGATGGCGGGATTGGCTTTCCAACGGTTATTTTGGGGGCTCCTGGAATTCGTTTGTAGATCCATGGAAGTCCTCGGTAAAGAAATAAAAAAGTCGTACCCCAAACCATCGTCGAATCTAAAAAATCCACGGCATAGTGATGGTCATTTTGCTCTCTTATAAGTGGAGAGGAGAACATAATAAGATCGTTGACAAGAGTCTGAATCCCAGGGCTTGGATCTAAGTAATAGGTTTCTAGTAAAATCAGAACAACACTGTTGTAATCTTTTGGATCGAGGGAAAGAATCGAAAGCGCGATACTTTGCGAGAACTCTGATCTTTGACTTTGTTCAAAAGCAGATAAAGAGGAATTCTCATAAAGTGGTAGGTAATTGAAGGCAATTTCACAAAAGATCTCTAGTAAACTGCCAGGGTTTTTTGAGATAGCTTGACTTAAAGGACTACTGGGATCTTCATTGCAGACTTTTTTTGATTCTTCCGTTTCAGTGAGTAGCTTTGGGATGTTTGCAGTAACCTGTGCTGAACTGGAATCCTCTGCCTGGGCGGACGACAAAGACAGTAAAATAGAGATAGAAAAAATCACTCTTGTTAGTAGAATCACTGCTTCACCCCACTGGCCGCTTTTCTCATGATTTCTGTAATCTTATCGAGCTCCTCGATGTCTTTCGCCCATTTGGGGTCATATTTGTAGGGCTGTGCTCTCTCTGGAGTGAAAATAGTCACGTCCTCTTTGCGACCGTTGACTTCGGTAGAAACCGTTGTTTTGATAAACCGGTATCCTAGCTCTTCTTGGGACCACTGACTCAGAACTTCATCGGGATTGTATTCGCCACGATATCTTTGTGAGTATAGAGACCCTTCAACTGGCTTGGGTAGACCAATGTTCCAGATACGTGCATAAAGGGCGCGTGCAAAGGGATCTCTAACGGACTTCATAAGTTCTGGCCTCATAACTTTCTTTAAAGCTTCGCCCGAATGTTTTATGACCTGATAGCGGTCAATAGTGATTTGACCATTTCCGACATCTTCTTTGGCTCTAACTAGGGTCTGATCAATTTTTTTAGGGTCCCATTCACCAACTTTTAAGCCTAAATCTTTAAATTGATATTGGTTTCTTAGGGCAAGCTTATCCCAGTAGGCTTGCTCTCGTTGAATATAATGGAGAATTGTCTGATACTCATTTTTCAAACGAGCTGCTATTAAACGAGGATAGGGTCCGCTATTTATCTGACGGAGAGTCGCTGCATACATGGACTCTAATTCGGCTTCAAAAAAAGTATACTTTCCTTGTGGAAAACCTAGTCGATTAAATGAGGGAAGTAGAACTTTCTTTGCCTTTCTCAGCCTCAGAGCTGTGTGAGCTTTCGAAGCCAGGGGCAGGATAATAGACAGTCCAACAATAAAACCTCCGAGAAGCCCAATTTCCCAGTAATAAGAAACCCGTTTCTCCCTGTACTCTTTTTCTTGCTCTTCGATATCCGAAAAATTAAATAAGGTGTTTCCCTGAATTGAGCTATAGTAGAACTGTTTCATATCTTCTAGATGTTGAGAGTCTTTTGAGAAGTTTTCATAGCCGCCATTAAGAAGGTGGATACCGATAAAGCCCATAGATGTGGCCATGAAAGTATTTAAGTAGGGGCCTACAATTCCAATTTCCATGGATTTAATAAAGCTACTGAAACGAGGAAAAACAAATTTAGAGAAAAACTGTACGAGTTGATAAGCTATAAGCATTGTGAAACCAAGTTCCACATAATTCCCATAGAATGTTCTCCAAAGATTTCCTGATGTTGTATTTGTATCTACCTTCCGAGCAAATTCACCATAGAGCTCGAAAAACAACGGATGAGATTGTAAGCGGTGGGCAAGCACAACGGATTGGCTGACAAGCTTGTTAAATCGTTGAGAATCCGTATTCTGATAATGTTTTGGTAAGATGAATTGCTTAACAGCCTCCCAAGCCGTTGGAGTCCTGTATTGGTCTTGTATGAGGGCCAGGCTTTTTTCGATATTGGCTTTTATAATTGTTTGACTATACCTTAAAGCATCTTTTTTATTTTTTTCATTCACCGATGGGGAAGCCAAGACTTCCCACAGATGACGAGTTTCAGTTCCATTTCTACCGCGTTTTTTAGAAGCTATGGAATAAGGAACTTGGATCGCAAGTACTGGAAACTGAAACAAAAGCTTTTCTTTAAGAGCGGCCTGATAAGACTTCTGATCTTCTTTGGAATGCAAAACATCGCTGATTTTGACGTCGGATTCTTGGATGGGTAAAAAGAAGCCAAAAAGTTGTCCCACCTTGATCAGTGTTTCCAAGTCTTTTTTTCTTCGCTCTATAGACCCTTTGGCAAATGCTTTTGTTCGAGGGTTGTTAGATTTTTCTAAGGCATTGGTCCAAGTCCAAGACTCAATAGACTTAAGAATCTCTTCGGCGCTTTGAATTTCGGCTGTATCTTGAGAACTTCTTCCTTGAAACTGAGAATCTCCTAAGGAATCAATTAGAATTTTGTGATAAGTCAATTGCGCTAGAGTAAAGTTTTCGGCAGCGAGTGCCGGTTGCAGAATTCCACTCAATGAGGGAGTAATTTTTAATTGGCTCAGTTTGTCTTTTAAAGCTTTAGTGAGAAGAGACATGTCAACGGGGAGTTTTAAGAAATCACTATTCACTTCCGACATGCGTTGACTGTCTTTGGTGATTTGTTCCAGGTATTCACTAGCGACATTAGATTTAAGACTTCTAAGAGCCTTTTGAGATAAGCTGACCAACTGTGTAGAGGCTTTGCTAACTGTAAATCGCCCTCTGATCTTATCTGCCTGTTTATTGATAACTTCTTTTATTCTTAAGTACTGATCTTCAGTAAGAGAATCATCTGTGAGAAGACCACTTTTGAATATTGCGACTTTTGCACGAATCCAGGCCTCAAAAACCGCAATGGAAAGAGAGTTCGCATCAAGTGTTACCGGCAAGTCCGATAAAAGAAGGTTGCTTTCCAACAGTTGTAAGGTTTGTTCTAATTCGACATTTTGAAAGTTAGTCAGTTGAGTTTGGACCGTTTCATCTTCTGAAAAGAACCAGCCTTCCTGTTCAGGATTCATTATATTCAAAAGTGAAATTAGAAACTCGCTGTCGACAAAGTATCCATTTTTCACAAGAGTAGAAAAAGCACGAAGCACGGACTCTTTATCAGTCAAAATCGACTTTTTTAGCTCTACTTCTTGTAGCCAACGAAATTTATCCTTCCACTCGGAGGCCTTGACGGTGAGGCTTGGAAACTTTTCTTTTAGTTTAGGAATGCTGAGTTGGCTATCGTCAATGGCGTTACCACTATAAGCCTGAAGAAGAAAGTAGTTGTCCAACATCAATGACGACGCAATAAATGCTGCAGTGTTATCAAAACTGTCCATGTCAGGAGACTGAGCGATTTTTTGTTCTCTAAAGCCGGAAATGTAGGAGGGTTTCAAAGAGAGAGTGATGACGGGATTTCTCTCAGAACTCAGTTCTGCTGAAAAGGGAATTTTCCCAGGATCATAGGAGAGCTTCGATTTAGCTAAGGCTTCTAATAGACCGACGTCATTTATTTTTTCAGTATCAATGCTGAGATTTAATTTTTTTAGCCAATTTAAGGCAACGCTGTTATCGTGAAATGTGGAATCGAAAAATGTTCGGATGGCCAAAGCGCGTGCCACATGTTCAAAGTAGTCAAAGAACGCTAAGACCACCGTTTCTGTTGGAAAGAGGCTCTCTTTGTTCGAAGTGAGAGAGGTCACTTTTTGACCATACGCTTTCAGGTCATCTTCGTACTGATCCAGTTCCGTCAGCCAGATATCGCCTTGGATTCCAGGAACTCGTCCATATTGAACTCTATGTAAAAGTTCAAAACCTTGTTGTCTGAGGTCTTCCGTTTCACTTTGAAATGGGTACTCAGGTGTAGAGATCTCTTCCACAGAAGGGGCCGAAGATATCGGATCTGAGTGGCTTTGGAGGCTTTTGGTACTTTCTAGAGGGGCAACGGGAGTCGAAGACTGAGAGGCCCATATAGGAAAAGGTGTTTGAAGGGCGATTCCCGAAGAAATAACCCAGGCCATTCCTTTTTTTACCAACTTATTGAAAGACATTGAAACCTGCATGGCTTCTTTTATCGTATTTGTCTCTAAAATTCCCAAAAAAACGCTGAGTATCTGATTTTATTGAGAAAACCTAATTTATATCTCACAATTTTTGAAAAATTTTACTCTCCTGTATGAGAATTAGACAGGGTCGCTTAGACAGGGTCGCTTAGACAGGGTCGCTTAATCATTTTATTTTCGACGATTTCCCCCTTTGTCTTTCAAAGAAGATAAAAGACAAAATTCTTTAAACATAGTTGTTGCCGAATTTTGATAGTTTCGATCCAGCGTGAAAGTGCCCTATGAAAAAGCCTCTTCATACACGGATAAATCATGCCACAGCAACTCACTATTTGATTTGATTTTGTTTCCATTGAGTCAGAGCTAACTTAACATATAGATAGCTTTTTTCTTGAGTTCGATTTTCAGATGTCAAATCTTCTAAGAGAGCGCTGTAACCATCGATATTATCTTTGGTTATAAGTTTTCCGACTCTTTTTGAAAGCCACAAGGAGGCTTCTGGAGATCCGGACAGAATAACCTTTTGTGCAAAGTGATCTATCTGTTGTTGAAAGGGATCGCCAAATCTTGACTGCAGTGTCTTCCATCCCAGTTCAAAGACGGCAAGACTTGGCGAGTACTCAAGAGCATTTTGTGTGGCAGATAAAATTTCTTCGTTTTGAGGAGCAAATTGAGAAAGTAGAAGTCCGGCCTCAACAAGTTGATCATCGGTGCCATCTAAAAGGGCTAAAGTCAGAACATTCCATTTGGATGATTGATCCTGCTGAGACTTTCGCATCTGTGCTACAAGAATCTTGGTTCTTTCTAAGACCACTCGGGACCACTCAGAGGTATCTATGTTGGTTCCACATCTTTCTGCGCCCTCATTAAGACAGGTTACAATATCTAGTAAATCCGCCGTCTTAGGGTCAATAGACCTTGGGGGAGCTGTTGATAAGTTAAAAGTCATTTTAGAAAAGATAGATTTGTTTCCTGTCCTAAGGTGTTCTGCTTTATAAAGTGGTGCTTTGCTAGAGACAGATTCACTAGGAGGATCAGAAGGCGTGGGGGTATGTTTGTAAGTCAGTTTTTGAAATGCTTTTAGTTGGATGCCTAAAAGGCAAAGTAAAACTATGATTGTAAGAATCACTCCTCGCACAGCGTATTTCAAAGCGCCTCCTCAGATCTTTTTGGAATGGAAATGCTTTGGTGAAAAGTATTTTCATAACCGGGTCCCTCATCGTCTCTTTGAAAGGTCCCAATCGGAAACCGAAAGTATTGGCCATTTTCTTCCACGATAACATCGATTGAATATAGCACAGAGTCTTTTTTGTGGAAAATTAATCCGTGGCTCACATAGCTGTCTTTTTTTGGTTTCGTAGCTATGGATGGATTTTGCATATTCACTAGTTGAAGCTTTGCCGTTACCGAGTGTTTAATCCGAAACAACATTCCTTTAGAAGGGAGCAGTGCTTCAGAGATATCATATTCGTTAAGAGAACTTTTCTTCCAATAACGAGTCCATATGTTTTTTGAATCCAGAGAGCCAACACCACCGTAGACAAATCCCGTGAGGGTTTTATTTTTGTGAGTTTTCAAACGGATCTTGTACCATCGTTCTAAATCACCTCCAGGACGAATCACGAAGTCAAGTACTTGAAAGACCTGCTCAGGTCGAACTGTAGCAAGATAGTTATTTTTCCCTTGATTTGCAGGGACCCAGGGGTTGGCTCTTAAAGTCAGTGCCATCTTTGGAGTTATGAAACTCCCAGGCGAGAAAATACCAGTGGACTCGTTATTACAAAGCGAGTATTTATTATTGTAGTTGTGAATGTACGAAGAAAGAGAATTTAGGTCATCTATAGATATCGGACGAATTCCACTATATTGATTTCTGTTCACAGAAGATTTTAAGCATTGAAGCATTTCAAGCTCCTTCACGCAGGAGGCCCCCTTGTTGTTTTCCAGCAGAACGCAGTATTTTAGAATTTCAGAATTTTCCTGCTGAGAGGAGGTCACTACTAAGATGTGCGAGCGTAAGTAGGCTTCGCGTTTATCATCCGGAATCAGGCAGTAGTGATTGCCATCAAAAAGACAATTCACATCGACACTTACTTTTGCGAGCTTTGGATCTACATATTTCGCCCATGGCTGGGTTTTAAACTTGTAAGAAAAGTCTAAGTCATTGTTCCAATGAAGAGAAAATTGTGTTTTGCGAAAGTCACTTTCACACTGTTTGTATTTGTCTTTCGGACTTAAGTGCAATGGAAAGCGACAGCCGGTTCTTTTTTCCCATTCATTTTTGCGAATTGGGCTGAAGTGCCACCGACAAAACCCTCCACCTGTGTAAGCAGAGTAAGCTGACTGGGCCACGTCTTCATAGTCTTTAATGTACTTTGCACATTTGACGAGCCCTCCGGTTGCTTTAGAGCTATTCAGAAGTGCGACTCTGGCTCGTGACCATAAACGATAAAAATTGTCGTAGCCTTCCAAAATATTTTGAATTAAATCAAAATAAGCGGCTCCCGCGATCATATCATTGTGGGCTAGAATGTTAATTTGCGAAATTCCCATCGATTTAAATTCGGTCATCCGTTTGCCTTTAGCGGGATCGCCAACAAGAAATCGAGGTCCTGTTGGCTGCAATT
>JAGRAG010000111.1:0-1707 GCA_020435025.1 Bdellovibrionales bacterium
AGGTGTCGACTTCACCCAGGTAATGGAAGTTAATATCGCGAAATTAAAAGCTCGATATGGAGATAAATTCACAGAAACTGGAGCGCAGCAGCGAGATTTACAAAAAGAGCGAGAGATCTTGGAGCAATAAGCGGTTGATAGCTTGTTATATAGAAAAGCGATAGGGCCTTTTAAGGTCCTATCGCGTAAAGGGTTTTAAACAAGGACTTATTTTAAATGTACTCGACAACTTCGTTGATAGGAAAGCGAACTTTCAAATGAGTGGCATGCTTATCAGCTGACTGGCGATAGCCTAGGGCGCAAACAACAACAGAGCGTAAACCGTTTTCTTTTAATTTAAGAATGTCATCGTAAGCACTAGATTTAAAGCCTTCAATGGCGCAGGTGTCTACCTGTAATATGGCGGCACTTGTTAAAAGATTGCCAAGAGCAATGTAGATTTGTTTGTCGACCCACTGGGCAACATCATTTTCGCTTTTGTTTTTGATAAACCCTGCTAAGTAGCCCTTAAATCCGTCAAGCGTAGAGACATCGACCTGACGAACTTGTGCCATATGATGTATGTATCGATCGATCTGTACTTCACCAACTTCACGAGGAGCTGTTAGCACGACAACATCGGAGCAGTCGGTGATTTGGTTTTGATTAAAGGTTGCGGGTTTTAAAAGCTCTTTGACTTCTTGGCTGCGAATAAAAAGAAATTTCCAGGCTTGTAGGCCAAATGAAGAGGCTGTAAGCCGAAGAGATTCCGCCAAGGCGTCCCTAACTTCGTCACTTAGCTTTTTTTCAGGATCAAATTGCTTGGTTGCGTATCGCCAGTTCATCGAGTCAATGAGTGATTTCATCTATTCCTCCACTTCTTAAAAACAGTCTCGCCATTATTCCAGATGGTTAGAAAAGGTTCACGGTTAAATTTCCGGGACGCAGCAGGCCACGTTGAGCCAATGGCCTTGTTTGATCCATTTAGGGGGTATTCAAAGCTTTCAACTTTTCAACCTTTCTTAGGGAATAGAAACGGCACCCTTACATCTGCAATGAAAGGGTGCCGTTTCTATTACAAAAACAGAGCATAGAGTAGGACACCTGTGACAGACGCATAAAGCCAGATCGACGCCGTCCATTTAGCCCATAATTTGTGTTCGCTGAGTCTATTTTTAATAGCGACATGTATGGTTCTTACTACAAGGGGAATGGTGATAACTGAAGCTAGAATATGTGAGCCCAAAAACCACTTCATACCAGTAGAGCCTTGAATTCCTTCTTTCATATAACTTTTTAAACTATCAGATAGAACCATTTTGTCGTAGAGAAAGACTCCAATTAGTAAAGAGGCCGTTACTAAGGAAAGGACTATGAATTGGACATGCCTCTTTCTGTTTTTTTTGCGAATCCAATAAATTGCAGCGAGTAGAAATACAGTACTTATAACGTTGAGCAAGGCAATCACTGTGGTCAAAAAGACACTCCTGTTACGGTAGGAAAAAACGGCGTGATATGTAGGTAGCGAAACGTCATTTAAGGTTCAAAATATAATATTGCGCGTCAGAATAATAGATCTTTGAGCTCTTGAGTCTCGTCTCAGACTTTAAGTCTCGAAAAAGCCGTCGAACCTTTGTTGGCCTTGACATATTATAAATACATAATGTGGTGCTGTCCAATTTTCTAGTGGCCTTTTTTTTGGGCAGGGGGACGACAAGAAAAGGGGTC
>JAGRAG010000111.1:1720-14512 GCA_020435025.1 Bdellovibrionales bacterium
TGTACAACGATTCAGCAAGATGGCATGAAGAAAAATATAGAAATCTATTATATTACGAAGAGTTCGTGGATACGAAACTTTAAGGAGCAGTAAGAGAATGGCTAGCGGCTTAAGTTTTTTGGGACGTCTTTTGGGAATGGGGACGTTGGCGATATGTGTTTTTTCTTCTTTTTCGGCTGTGGCTCGAAGTGGCCAAGATCTTTTTCGGCTTTGCACAGCTTGCCACGGTGATCAGGGCCAAGGGAAAAAGGATTTAGGGGCTCCTGGAATTGCAGGAATGCCATCGTGGTATCTCGAAAAGCAGTTAAAAAACTTTAGTTCAGGGGCTCGGGGGGCTCATGCAAAAGATTTTTTTGGCATGAGAATGCGACCCATGGCTCGTACTTTACGCTCTGAAGAGGAGATCAAAAAAGTCTCCGAATATGTCAGTAAGTTGAAAGCGCATCGCCCGGATAGCACATTGAATGGGGATGTGGCCGCTGGACAAGCTCTTTACAATACCTGCTTGGCTTGTCATGGTCCCAATGGAGAAGGAAATCAAGCCATGTCGGCTCCGCCATTACTTTATAGTGGGGATTGGTATCTTATGCGGCAGATCCATAGTTTCGGAAATAAGATGAGAGGGGCCGATCCGGCAAAAGATCCCATGGGCGCAACAATGGCACCAATGGCCGGAATTTTGGCGGATGATAAAGCTATTGAAGATGTCTTAACGTATATTACGACAAAAAAATAGGGAGTGCTTTGTGAGTAAGGAAATGGATACTGCCGATATTGTCAGTCGACGCCTGTATTATATCATTTTAATTTCTACGATATTATTCGTGGGAGTTGTTGTCTTATTTATTTTGTAATTAAACTGTTTTGGAGAGCACTTAATGGAAGCATTACTCTTACGAGCATCTAGTTACGCAGCAGACGTCGATGGCGTTATTCATTTGATCACCCTGTTGGCGGGATTTTGGTTCATTGTTGCTGAAGTGGTCCTTTTTTATTTTATTTTTAAATTCCGAAAGAAGAACAATGAGAAGGCTCAGTACATTACTGGAGAAAAAAAGGAAGAGATGAAGTGGATTCATTGGCCTCACAATCTCATTATTGTATGTGATATAGTTTTGGTATTTTTTGCTATTAAAGCCTGGTATCACATTAAACAGGAGCTTCCCGATCCTGACTTTACAGTCAAAATCACGGGACAACAGTGGGCATGGAGAATGCAGCATCCGGGCCCGGACAAACAATTAGATACGGCTGATGATATCGAGTTAGTTGATGAGCTTCGAGTGGTGGTCGGAAAGACTTATCACTATAAATTAGAATCACTGGATGTTATGCATAGTTTTTCAGTTCCAGTTTTTCGTTTAAAGCAAGATGCGATTCCAGGGCGTACGATTACGGGTTGGTTTAAGCCGACTCGAACGGGAGCTTTTGATATCCAGTGCGCTGAAATGTGTGGTATCGGGCATGGAATTATGGGAGCAAGGATCATCATTGAGACGGAAGAAGAACATCAGAAGTGGATGGAAAGTCTTTCCGGAAATAGTGTAGCGCAAGCGCTGTAGTTGAGTATTGAAGATATAACGTATATAGAATGAGGACTTGAATCACATGAGTAGTGCGGAACATCATCACGAGCAAAGTATTTGGGAAAAATACATTTTTTCTGTCGACCACAAAGTTATTGGGATGCAGTACATGTTTACTGGTATAGCCATGGCACTTATTGGTGGCTTTTTTGTGTATGTATTTCGTATGCAATTAGCCTTTCCTGGAATGAGTGTACCTGGATTTGGAACTGTGAACCCTATGGAGTACAACAGCTTAGTGACAAATCATGGATCGATCATGATTTTTTGGGTGGCTATGCCCGTATTGATCGCTGCTTTTGGGAACTTTTTAATTCCATTGATGATCGGCTGTGACGACATGGTATTCCCAAGGCTAAATCGTCTTTCTTATCAAATATTTCTCGTATCCGCGATTATTTTAATTATATCATTTTTCGTTCAAGGTGGTGGTTTTGGTGGGGCATGGACATCTTACCCGCCTTTATCTGCTAAGTCGGAATACAATTTAACTCCATGGGGAGCGAGCCTTTGGCTGTTGGCCGTCGCCTTGGAGTTTGTGGCGTTTCTGATAGGAGGAATAAATTTTATTACGACCTTGATGAATTCACGGGCTCCGGGAATGAAGATGTACGACATACCGATTGTTTGTTGGATGATCGTCATTGCCAGCATTTTATTTATGGCGTCCGTAGGTCCATTGATCGCTGGAGCTGTCATGTTGGGCTTTGATCAGGTTTATAGTATTGGCTTTTTTGACCCGGGAAAGGGTGGGGATCCTGTCTTGTGGCAACATCTTTTTTGGTTTTTTGGCCATCCTGAGGTTTATGTTGTACTATTGCCGGCAATGGGAATAGTGGCTGAAGTTATCACCACCTTTGCTCGTAAAAAGCTTTTTGCTTACAAAACTGTCCTCTTTACGGCTGCGGCAACCGGAGTTTTGAGTTTCTTTGTTTGGGCCCATCATCAATTTGTGTCAGGAATCGATCCAAGAATGGCAAACGTATTTACGGTAACGACATTGATGATTTCTGTGCCGATTGCCGAAATGTTATTTGTTTATATTGCGACACTTTATGGAGGATCTATTCGGTTTACAACGGCGATGCTTTTTGCACTTGCCTTTTTAGCGGAGTTTCTCATTGGTGGAGTCACTGGGATCTATTTAGGAGCAAGTGGATCTGATATATTCTTTCATGATACCTATTTTGTTCTAGCTCACTTTCACTACACGTTTGTTCCTATTGCCATTATTGCTACTTTTGCCGGGCTTTATTACTGGTTCCCAAAGATGTCTGGTAGATTGATGAATGAAACGTTAGGGAAAATTCACTTTTGGATGACGATCATTCCTTTTAATTTTATTTTCATTCCGCTTTTTATCTTAGGGGCTAGTGGACAGCATCGTCGAATCTATAATTATCAAAACTTTCCTGATTTAGCCGTCCCAGAGTTACAAAATTTGCGGGTCGTAGCGACTGTTGCATTGATATTTATGATTTTAGGACAAATCCCTTTCTTTTATAACTTTATTGTCAGTTGGAAGAAAGGGGAGAAGGCTGATGCGAATCCCTGGAAAGCAGCTACATTAGAGTGGGCGGCTCCGTCTCCGCCTCCTCATGGAAATTTTGCTGAACTACCAAACTGTTATCGCGGTCCTTATGAGTATAGTGTTCCAGGACGTGATTTAGATTATTGGCCACAGAATGTGAAGTAAGAAAAGGAGAAATCATAGTGGGATTGGTACAACCTATTGCTACACGGAGAAGCGCCACGGGAATTCCGACTGGAAAACTGGCTGTATGGTGGCTTATTGGATCTGAGATTGTCATTTTTGGTGGGGTGTTGGTTAGTTATATTATTCTTCGACATTACCATGCTGATTGGACAGAAGAGGCGGCGGCAACTAATGTTTGGTTGGGTGGTCTAAATACTTTTGTATTACTAACTTCTAGTTTGTTTGCTGTGTTAGCTCACTACTATATGGAAAAAAGAAACGATGCTAAAAAAGCATCTATGTACCTATGGCTTACAGTAGTTGGGGCTTTGACTTTTTTAGTTGTTAAATCTTTTGAATGGACTCATGAAATTCAACATGGCTATGTGATGACGAAAAGTTTATTTTGGGGTTTTTACTATACGGCAGCAGGAATTCACGGGCTGCATGTTATCGCTGGCGCTGTTATAATGGGCATTATTGCGATTCAGATTCGTCAAGGTAAACACTATAATCGTGTTGAGCTGATAGGACTGTATTGGCATTTTGTCGATATAGTTTGGATCTTTTTATTCCCGCTTTTATATATCGCCAAGTAGATAGAAGGAGACGATCATGAGTGAGCATGTAGATCATGGACCTGGTTTTTATGTAAAGACTTGGGGTATTTTGTTGGTTCTCTTTGCAATTAGTGTGATTGGACCTATTGCTGAGATTCGATGGTTAACTCTTATAACGGCCTTTGGCGTTGCTGTTGTAAAAGCTTATTTTGTTGCCGCTAGATTTATGCATTTAGATATTGAAAAACGCTACATTAATTATATGTTTGCTACGATGTTGCTAATGATGTTGCTTTTTTGGGGAGGGATTGTGGCAGATATCGGTGCCCACCGTGGATCGAATTGGGTAAGAATTGCGCCCTCTCAAGTTCAGGCTCCGGGAAGTTTGAGTCAGCCTAAAGTGAATGCAATGAAAGTAGAGCAATCAGACGAAACTACTTCTGAAGAGCCTACGATCGAAAGTGAAGGACATTAATTTATGATTGACTCTTTGTCTTCGGAAGCCGTTATCCGACGGCGGACCCCAGTATTTTCAAATGCCGTGTTTGCAATGATTCTTTTTGCCTTTACGGAGTTGATGTTTTTTATGGCGCTTATTAGTGCTTTTTTAGTAATACAAAGGGACAGGGCCACTCAATGGGACCTTCCTAGTAATGTTCAACTTCCTATCTATGTTACGGCTGTGAACACTTTTGTTTTGCTTCTCAGTGGGGCCCTACTGTTGTGGGCTCTTCGCAAAGAGTCTCAAGAACAGAGAAAAATTTGGGTGTCTGCAGCGGCTCTGTTAGGTTTTGTTTTCGTTGTTGTTCAAGGAAGTGAGTGGATTGGGCTTATTGAGCTGGGAATGACTATGAAGTCGACGATTTTTGGGGCTTGCTTTTTTCTCTTGGTAGGGAGTCATGCGGTTCATGCTGTTGCCGGTAGTATAGCTCTTCTTTATGGAGCATCATTGGCTTCAAGGGGGCAGTTAGATAATGAATCTTTAAAGGCTTTACAGATTTTTTGGTTGCTAATAGTTCTTATATGGCCAGTTCTATATTTTGTAGTCTATTTTTAAAGGTACGGACCGTAAATGAAATGCTTTTGGCTGTTTTTAGTTTCTTTTTCTTTTCCTGCGTATGCTTGTAGTGTGTGTGGTTTTGGAGATGATGGCAGTCGTTGGGCCTATTTATTTACTACGGGTCTTTTAACAATAGTTCCTTTAGGAGTGTTTGCGGCCTTAGGGTTCTATATCTATCGTTATTATCATAAGAGCTCTCAAGATGAACTGGGCTAAGATATTAGTTACTGGAACTTTCACTGGAGTCCTTGTCTCCTTGTTTATTTTAGCGAATCGCTGGGACCAGCAGAGTTTGAAAAGACAGGTTGTCGAATTTAAAGTACCATTGCCGCTTAGCTCTTCGCAGGAATTTACTAGTAAATTTCATCTTGGTGAATACATTTTAGTGCACTGGGCGGCCGACTGGTGTGAAGCATGTCATGAAGAGTTAAAGTTATGGAAACAGGTGCATTCTAAGTTAGAAAGTTTGGCTGTCGTGACTTTGGGAATTTTAACTCAAGATGAATGGAGTGATCAGAAGGCGAAATCGGTATTTACTTTTTCTCCGGATCAAATTGGACGAGATGAGAAGGGAGATCTCGCTCGAGCTTTAGGTGTTAAAGAGCTTCCTACAACATTTCTTTTGGGGCCAGGTAATGAGATTCTTTTTTGGAAACGAGGAGCCTTGGAGGAAGAGTCGATGGAAAGACTTTTGAAACTTATTCCAAAGAGTGTTCCAAGAATAAAAGATATTGTAAAGGTACAGAAATCGAGACATTTAGTAAGATTCTCGGAAATCTAGTGGTTTTTCATAATTTTTTTAGCTATGTTTCGGCATATTGTTGCATAGCAAGAGAGTCATCAAATCTGGATCAGAGTAAGGAATTGAGATAATGAATTCGCAACTGACGACAACGAAAAGACAGCGGGATTGGGCCTATGAAGCAACTCCCGTTGAAAAATTAGATCGTCAGCAGACTGTGAGCGCCGCGGTTCTGCGCTGGGGAAGTGCTTTTTTAGCAATGAGTAAACTTAGAATGGTAGTGATGATATGGGTCACGATTCTATTTGGTTACTTTTTAGCTACGGGTTTTGTCTTAGTTGCCCCTTTCAAACTCGTTATGACTCTTTTATTTTCCGGTTTAACCGCATCGGGTTCATTTATTTTAAATCAGTATTTAGAAATTGAAGTCGATCGTAAGATGCCTCGTACTCGATTCAGGCCTCTGCCACGAGGGTTAGTTTCCCCATCAACAGCCTTGTTTGGTGGTCTTATTTTTATGGGAATCGGAGTTTTTGGTCTTTCTTTGTTTTCCGGATTTTTGCCAACTTTACTTACGGCCTTCATTGGCTTTTCTTATGTATGGGTTTATACGCCTTTAAAGCGAGTCACCTGGCTCAATACGACAGTGGGGGCAATTCCCGGAGCTATTCCTCCGATGATTGGTTGGTCTTTGGCTAGAGAACAGTTGGATTTGGTAGCTTGGCTTCTTTTTTTAGTGATGTTTTTGTGGCAGCATCCACACTTTTATGCCATTGGCTGGCTTTATAGAAAAGACTATAAGCTGGGGGGGATTCGAATCCTTCCAGGAAGTGAAGGAGCCTTTTGGATGAGTGTGCAGACGATTTTCTTTGCCGCCGTAATGATTCCTGCCACTTGGAGTCTTTATTTTCTGGGCTTAACTGGAGATATCTATTTTATCGGAGTGAGTCTGATAGGATTGCTTTTCTTAGGCCATTCCATGATTTTTTCTATTAAGAAAACAGATGCTATAGCCCGCCAGCTCTTATTTTCGTCGCTTCTATATCTGCCCGTTTTTCTACTTTTGCTCTCTATCGATTCACAGTTTCTGGTTTAGTGTAAACGGATTCCTTCGCAATGAAAGGAGGCTGTTTGGATCTATTAAGTAGAGCCTGAAATCGGACGGACTTGTTTGAAGGACAGAGTCATCTCGTAAAATTTTAACTGGACATTGAGTATATATCGGGCCACCCTTGGGCGTTTATAAATTTTATAAGTAGGTCATATGACAAATAGCGGGGGGGCGTTATGAAAGGGATTGCATCTATATTTTTATCCTTAGTTTTTAGTTTGCAGATTCATGCAAGCTGGTATGCGGACATTCCATCTGATGATGAAGTGATAACCTACCATGGACAAAGCAAAGCAGAGAAATTGCAGAAAAATACTGAGTATACGATGCTTGTTTGGAATATCTATAAACATAAAAAACAGGGACTTGTAGAGGACTTGTTAGAGCTGTCAGAGCATTCAGATCTGGTTCTTTTGCAGGAATCTATGGTGGATCCAACAATGGTGTCGCTATTTCAAACAACAGTGGGAATGGGTTGGATATCAGCTGCAAGTTTTTTTACCGGAGATGGAACAACCGGTGTTGCTACAGGTACAAGGCTTGACGTTTCTTCTGCGGGATTTATCCGAAGTAAGGTGACTGAGCCCATCGTTGGAACGCCAAAAATGGTTGTTTATACAAAACACCCAGTGCAGTCAGGAGAGGAATTATTGGTCGCTAACATTCATGGAATTAATTTTGTATCAACTCGGAGCTTTAAGGCTCAGATTGAGCAACTTTACCAAACTGTAAAGGGGCATTCTGGACCTTTGATTGTGGCTGGAGATTTTAATAGTCGTAATAAGGAGCGTTGGACCGTTTTAAATGATTTTTCAAAGCAATTGAGTTTAAAGCATGTGAAATTAAAAAATGAAAAGTATGAACACCCTATAGATGCTATTTTAACAAGAGATGTGGAAGTTATGGAGGGAGAGATTCTTTTTGATTACGAGACTTCCGACCACAAGCCTTTGCTCTTGAAGTTTAAACTTTAGTAGGTGGTCTGGACACATATTAAGAAAAAGTTAATAGAGCTTTCACTTAAGAAAATAGTGTTTTTTGAAAAGTCTGTTTTTTGGGTCAAGGAATCCCATTGACCCAAATCCAATCCCATCATTAAAATATTAATAGTAGTATTCCAACATGCAAGCGAGTGATATGTGTCCAATCAGGTAAAGAAATGGATTTTAGTCGTTGACGATGAGCCGGAAATTGTCGATATCGTTTTAAAACTTCTTGAAATGAATTTTTCGGATATCGCTAAGTTTGTTTCTGCACGTGATGGTGTTGATGCCTCCAACCGTCTTAATTTTCAAGCCTTTGATCTGATTATCACCGATTTAAAAATGCCCAAACGAGATGGGAACGCTTTTGTAGATTCTGTAAAGAACAATCCGTTGAATCAAAATGCACCTATCATAGTTTTATCTGCTAATCCTGATTATGCACATAAAGATAAATATCCGGACTTAAAAATATTAGAGAAACCGATTGATACGGGCGCTCTTATAGCTCTTGTTCGTCAGGAGCTAAAACTTGGAAAAACGGATCAGAGATTAGAGGCAGGATTGCTGAATGGATTTGTTTCTGGATTTGCCGCTTTTTTTAAGGATGTGTTGAATCTTACGCTGAACCAAGAACCGCCGGCATTAAAGTCCGCTTTTCAAGATATTCTTGAACCGTCTTTTTATTTTATTCGGGTTCAGTCGGGAAAAGTAAGTACAAGTTTCGTGTTTGGTTTCGAAAAAGAGACTTTGCTTAAAATGGCGAAAAAAGTGACTCCTGAGGACCACGAGGTTAATTTGGGAAAGGCTTTAGAGGTCTGTGGCAGCCTCATTTTACAGCATGCTATTAAGGCGACTTCGGCAAAAGACCTCCATGTTGTAGGGAGAAAGCCGGTTATTGACTCTTCACAAACCGAAGTGAAAGAGGAAGTCACTTTGGCTAAAAGAGAAAAAGGAATTATAATTCCTTTAAGTAGTGAAGTTGGTAAAGTGAGAATTTATATTTTGTGGTAGAGAACTTTAAGGGGAGAAATGAGTCGAAAGATTTTAGTAGTTGATGACGAACCAGACCTTTGTGAAATTGTCTCTTTTCATTTAGAAAGTGCTGGATATAAGACGGCTATTGCTGGAAGTGGAAATTCTGCGATTGAGTGGCTGAAAAATAATCCGTGCGATTTGGTCATTTCTGATATCCGCATGCCTGATGGTAGTGGATTGGATATATTTGCTTATATTAGTGAATACAGAAAGAAAATTCCTATTATTTTTATGTCGGGATTTAGTGACGTTCATCCTGAAGAATTGAAGAAAAAAGAAGGTGTGTTAGAAGTATTTTCTAAGCCGGCTGATTTAGTGAGGACTATTGAATTGATCCGAAGTTATTTTGAACAAGATATCGAACAGTAGATTTGCCCCGTTAATTGGCCCCTCTTTTTCTTAAAACACTGTATAAAATGAATTTATAGGATATGAGACTTCCCCTTATTGGCTCTTAGCAAAATAAATACAGACTGTAACAGATTCTTAAATAAATTTATTCAAACCTAGTCAGGCAAAGAGTTTCCAGACAAATATTCAACTTATTTATTTTTTTTAGAGAATGTGTTTGAGGCTATTCGACTCACAATTATGATTTGAATTAAGAATATCTTGACCCGCCTTTAGGCTTGTTCCACCATTTTTCTATGAAAAGGCATCTGCGTGAGGATTAGGGCCTCATTGATTGGGTGAGCTAGCATTATTTAGGGGGGCTTTCATGGAAACAATCAGTAAAATTTCACTCGCATTTACGCAAGGTGGTATGTGGATGTGGGTTATCTTAGGTCTGCAAATCGTATCCACGGCGATTATTTTAGAGCGTCTATTTTATCTCTACCGTCGTAGATCCATGGGAGAAATGGAGTTCGTAAACCAGTTCGAACAGATGGTTCGTAAAGGGGATCTGGATGCAGCATTGGCTGAGGCCCAAAAACATGAAAGCCGACATCCGTTAGCTCGCGTAGCGGAAGCTGGAATCAAATCGGCTCTAAATTTAGGCGGGCGAGATGAAATTCAAGGAAAGATGGATGAGGTCTTGCTGGACGAAAATGGAAAGCTAGAACGAAGAACTCCCTTCTTGGCGATGTTAGCTAACGTTGGCACGTTGACCGGGCTACTTGGTACAATTGTTGGAATGATAAAATCTTTCTCGGCTGTATCTGAGGCGACACCTGTTGAAAAGGCGGCACTTTTGTCTTCGGGTATTTCGGAGGCGATGAACACAACAGCTTATGGATTGATAATGGCTATCCCTGCATTGATTATGTTCGCAGTTTTGACAAACAGGTCCCATCGTTTAGCAGATGACTTGAATCAATCTGCTTTACGTCTTTTTAACTGGCTCAGCTTTGCATATGAACCAGTCACTGCGCGGCCCGTGCGTGCAGATCAGCGTCCTTTGTGAAGGACTGTTGAGGATCGAAGGGGGAGGACCCCTTCACAGCCATTTCTATAAGGGGGGAAGAAGATATGGCTCACAAGGAAAAGAGCTTAGATAATGAAGTGAATTTAGTTCCTTTTATCTCTCTATTATCTGTTTTGATATGCTCACTTTTGCTTTCGGCTGTTTGGATACAGATTGGAGCAATGGAAGTCAAACAATCAGTAGGAGGGCAGGCGCAAACGGATTCCAAGAAGAACCCGGTCGTTTTTGCGCGTTTTTTGAAAGATGGGGATGTTGAATTTCGTCTCAAAGATGCAGGTAAAATTTCTAGAAAGTTAAAGATAGTGAAGCTTGATGGAATCGATGGAAAATTGAACATTGAGGCGACAGCTTCGCATATCGGTGAACTGGTCAAGCAAGTGCCCGGACTCAATATGGCTTTGATACAACCCAACTCAGACAGTCTTTATGAAAATATCATTAAACTAATGGATCAGTTCCGGGAAAATGGCGTTGCTGATTTGGGAATTTCCCCGCTTTAAAAGGGAGAGGTTATGCTTGTAAGGGAAAGTGTTATTAGTGAAACGGCCAAGGAAAGCCCTTTGTTGATGGCTTCGACTTTAAAGCCACAAAGCGGAGGAGTGGGCCGAGTCATGATGGCTGGAGTGATGCTCACATCTCTTGTTGATGCCTTTTCTATTCTGGTCATTTATCTACTAGTGAGTTCTTCGAACTCCGGAGAGATGCTTTATATTAGTAAAGATATGGTTCTTCCTGATGCAAGACAAACAACAGTCTTGGAGAGAACAACCATTGTTAAGGTAGAAGATGATAAATACTTTATCGAAGAAAAGGAAGTTCCGGCAAAGTCACTGGTGACGACTTTACTTGATATAAGAGAAACGTTGGAAAAAAGTGGAGATAAGACCAAAGAGTCCTTAACGATTCAAGCGGACAAAAGGTCTAAATACAGTTTGTTAAATGCCGTGATATTAGCCAGTAGCCATGCGGGCTTTAGCGATATCAAATTTGCAGTACTTGCCAATTAAAGAGGTCTATCATGAAGAAGTTCCTTTTTGTATTTTTCATACTTGGAACGATAACGCTGTCAGCTTCGGGCTCGTTAGAAAATGTCACACGAGATCGATTGATTGAAAAGTTTAAAAAAGTTTATATCGGCCTTGCTCCTGGAGATTCTTCAAGGGGTCCCGTTGCGCTGAGATTGGCAGACCTTCTCTCGGAAAGAGCGAGGCTGCAAACCATGGAAGAGTTAGGCAAGGATTGTGGTGAGTGCCGAGCAGGTGAGAAGGATCGTCTTGAAGCTTTAAAGTTTTATAAGGTGGGTTTGAGTTCTGTTCCTGAAAGAAGTAAGGGAAAAGTTTTTGCGCAAATGGGTCATCTTTATGAACTTTTGGGAGAGGCTCCTAAAGCCCGTGCTTTATATCAAGACGTGATCAATAAAAAGATGGGTGGGATGGCTGAAGCAGAGGCTTACATCTCTTTAGCTGAAATGGCTTTTAAATCGGGAGACTTTGCGAGTGCTGTTCCTTTTTATTCAAACGCTATTGAACATCCTGGTTTAGCTAAAAAGGGATATGCCATCTATCGTCGAGCATGGAGCTATTTTAATCAAGGAAACTACAGTGCTGCTGTTGCCGCTTTAACTGCGATGTTAAAAGATCCCAAGCTGCTCACTCGAAGTGGTGATAGTGATCATACGGAAAACCTGCAGTTTAAAGAAGAGGTTTCAAGAGATCTAGCAACGTTTATGGCTCGTCAAGGTGTGGGGCTAAAGGATGCCAACCTTTTATATAGTTTAAGTCCAGATAGGACAAGACTTGAGAATGTCTCCTATTTGGCTGCGGAACTAGAGAGGCTTGGGCAATTGAAGGCCTCGGCTGAATTGTGGATATTTGTTCAACAAAAAGAATCAGATCCTTTGAAGCGCTTTGAAGGCCAGATGCATTTGGCGCAAGTTTATTGGAATTTAAAGGATCTCAAACAAGCTCAAAATGCGTATGTAAATGCGTTGGACTTATGGAAGGCCATCAATGGTTGTCAAGGAGAGAACTGTTCCAGTTATAAGAGTCATATGCGTGCTTATTTATTAGAGTGGCATAGAGTAGAAAAGAAAGCACCTTCAGAGGCTTTGGTAACTTTATATGAGCAGTATCTGGAGGTGTTTCCCGAAGATACCGTACTCAAGGTGAATCTGGCTCGTATTCAGCAGCAGCTCAAACAGTGGACTCTGTCCTATGCTTTGTATATCGAAGTACTCAAAGGCTATGATAAAAATTCCGCTGAAACAAAGAAAGTTATTCCTGATCAAGAGGCTTTGTTGACCACATTGATTGACGTGGCGGAATCCTCTAAAGAAGAAAATTTGCAATTGAAATCTTATCAGACCTACTTAGACCTTTCTCAAGCTCGCCTCAAAGAAAGGGAGGTGCGGTATCAACTCGCCTACATTAAATATAAAAAAGAGGACTATTTGTCGGCTGAAAAAGAGTTTTACGATATTGCAACAAACGCGGGCTACAAAGGCGCAGTCCCCTTGAAAGTTCAAGCAGCCGATTTAGTCTTAGATATTTTGGCGTTACTAAAAAAGGACGATATTGTTGGTCAAAGGGCT
>JAGRAG010000112.1 GCA_020435025.1 Bdellovibrionales bacterium
AGGCTTTATAGAGAGCCTCTGCATAAGTCTTTCCACGCCCCATACTCTCCCCAGTCGACTTCATTTCTGGGCCCAATATAGAATCTGCCTCTTTAAACTTCTTAAAAGGAAAAACCACACCCTTAACGCATATATTATCTATGTTTAACCAATCAAATTGAGATGGACGAATCTCCTCACTTCCGATACCCACGATGGCTTTAACACCAAGATTAACGAGAGGAACTCGAGTGGCTTTAACAATAAAGGGAACACTTCTGGAGCTTCTGGGATTTGCTTCAATTATATAAACTTCATCATTTTTAACAGCTAATTGAAGATTTAAAAAGCCAATCACACCAAGGCGGTCCGCTAATTTTTTACTGAGCTGCTCGATACGATGACAGATACCCGGCTTGAGCCGTTGCGGAGGAATGACTCCCATACTGTCCCCACTATGAACTCCTGCTGCTTCAATGTGTTCAATGACTCCACCGACCACAACCCAATCCTTACCTCTAACCAAATCTACATCGACTTCTAAAGCTCGATCCAGAAACTGATCCATCAAACAAGGACATTCAGAAGAGATATATAACCTGTGCTTCTCAAAATAATTTTCAAGCTCTTCACTGGTTTCCACGATTTCCATTCGGCGACCACCAAGTACATAACTCGGGCGACACATGATAGGAAAACCAATATTATTTGCGAGATCTTTTGCTTCATTTAAACTACCAGCCATTCCCGATTTAGGAATTCGAAAATCCAATTCTTGACAGATTTTTACAAACTGCCCTCGATCCTCAGCAAGATCCATAGCCACAATTGAAGAGCCCATAAGATCATAACCCGCAGCTACTAAATCCGGAGCTAAAGAAATGGGAGTCTGCCCCCCTAATTGCGCCACAAAACCACCTGGACGAATATAATTTAAAACTTCATCCACATGCTCCAACGTCAACGGCTCAAAAAACAGCTCATTGGATGTATCATAGTCCGTTGAAACAGTTTCTGGGTTGGAATTGATCATTGTTACAAAGTAGCCTTCTTTCTGAAACTGGCCGACACTTCGAACACAGCTATAGTCAAATTCAATCCCTTGTCCAATGCGATTAGGACCAGAGCCTAGTATAGCGACGCTTTTTTCTCGATGAGCTCTCTCTCCTCTTTCCCCCCAGTAGGAAGAGTAATAATAGGGTGTTTCCGAAGCAAACTCTCCTGCACATGTATCCACTTGATTATAATTGGGCAAGATATTCCAATCTCGTCTCAGTTTTTTTACTTCCTGAGTTGTCTTCCCTTGCAACCAAGCAATGGCAGCATCTGAATAACCAAATCTTTTTGCCTTTAACATAAGGTCTTCATTAAGGGGCTCACTTTTTAGCAAACCCTCTAACTGAACCATCTGCTCAATCTGTTCCAAAAACCATGGAGTGATCTGCGTCCATTTAAAAATCTCGTCTAACGAATGGCCCTCACGATAGGCTTGAAATAGCTGAAAGAGTCTTTGACTGTTTGGCTCGCACAACTTCTGCTGTTCAAATTCCACCGGCTTGGGGCCCCGCGGATCCCCTTCTAAAGATAAAATCGCTTTATTTAAAGACTCTTTAAAGGTTCTACCAACTCCCATAACTTCGCCAACACTTTTCATTTGAGTCGACAAAACATCTTTCGCTCCCGAAAACTTCTCAAAAGCAAATCGAGGAATTTTCGTAACAACGTAGTCCAAAGCAGGTTCGTAACAAGACGGGGTTGTTTTTGTTATATCATTGCGGATCTCATCGAGTGTGTAGCCAACAGCCAATAATGCAGCAATTTTTGCGATGGGAAAACCTGTGGCCTTACTAGCAAGTGCCGAGGAACGACTGACTCGTGGATTCATTTCTATAACGACACGTCTTTTCGTTTCAGGGTCTACTGCAAACTGAATATTTGCTCCACCCGTTTCTACTCCGACAGCTTCAATGATTTTTTGCCCTTCATCACGCAGAGCTTGATACTCTCGATCAGATAAAGTCTGTTGTGGAGCCACTGTTATGCTATCTCCAGTATGAACACCACAGGGATCCAAATTTTCAATGGAGCATATCACAACAAAGGTGCCCGCATTGTCCCGCATCACTTCTAGCTCATACTCTTTCCATCCCAATATGCTTTCTTCTACAAGAACTTCTGACGTAGGGCTTTCATGCAATGCTGTTGCTAATTTATTTTTGAATTCCTCTAGGGAAAAGGCGATTCCCCCACCTCCACCGCCGAGAGTGTAATTGGGCCGTAGTATTATAGGTAGCCCTAAGTCTTTCGCCGCCTCTTCTCCATCTTCAAACTTAGTAACCATCCGGCTACGGGGATACTCCGCACCCACTTTATCTAGAATTCGACAAAATTTTTCTCGATCTTCGGCAGCTTGAATAACTTCTGGTACCGCCCCGAGTAGCTCAATCCCTAATCGTTCCAGAGTTCCATCGGCATGAAGATTCAATGCTAAGTTCAACGCTGTCTGTCCGCCTAGAGTCGGAATGACCGCATCAGGCCTTTCCTTCTCCAAGACTCTCGCAACAAAGGCGGGATTTAAAGGCTCAATGTAAACTCTCGTAGCCACCTCAGGGTCCGTCATAATAGTGGCTGGATTAGAGTTAATAAGGATGACCTCATAGCCCTCGCTCATTAGAGCTTTACATGCCTGAGTTCCTGAGTAATCAAACTCACAGGCTTGACCAATGACTATGGGTCCGCTTCCGAAAATCACTATTTTTTTTATATCTGTACGTTTTGCCAATTTTTATCTCAACCTTGGTTCGTTTGAGTAAATATCTTTAACGTCAACATGACGATACTGTTCTGTTTTATATTTCATTGCAAAAAGTTTTTCGATCAGTTCTTCGCGCGCACTGTCTCTTTCCGATTCACCCAGGGTATTGACTCGTTTGACCTCTTTAGAGATGTACTTGGTGGCCTCATGCGGGTGAAAACAAAATGCATTTGCAAAAACAAAATTATCACCGTCTGGAAACAAACGAGCTTCAAATATCTGGTCCTTTTCAAAGCCGGCATTCACTTTTGAGTCCTTAATGACCAGCTTGTATCCCGAATAAAGATCTTTTACGTGAACGTCAGCACCTTTTAATTTAATAAATTCAAACAAACTATGACGATTGTTGGCCAGATTCTGGTAATAAATTTTGTCCTCATCAGGGATGACAAAGACCTTATCTATAATTGATTGGCGAACAGGTGTTTCATTAAAATCTGCCAACGGTCGAGTAAAAAGATACCAGTCAGTATATTGAGCCATCTTTACTTCAAAATCGGGGGCTTCTTCGTCAAAGACACCAGCAATTTTTGAAAATTGAACACGAGCACGAATGGCCTCTGCTTCAAATTCTCCAGAAGTAAAATGAGTCATTAACTTGTAAACAATATCTTCATACATCATTGTATTAGCTTCACAAAATAATCAAATAACCCTTCAGCATCATGGGGTCCAGGATGACTCTCAGGATGAAATTGAACTGAAAAACACTTTTTATCTTCTAACATAATTCCAGAAACAGTTTGGTCGTTCAAATTAGTATGTGTGATCTTCACGTCATTTGGCAACGAACTCTGTTCCACAGCGTAGCCATGATTCTGACTAGTCACATAGATTCGATCCAATAACCGATCGTCAACCGGATGATTACTCCCCCTGTGGCCAAACCTCAATTTGTAGGTCTTCCCACCCAAAGCTAGACTGAGTATGTGATGCCCCATACAGATGCCAAAAATCGGTCGATAACCCAGTAACTCGCGCACCGTTTCAGCCGCCACTTCCACATCGGCAGGGTCTCCCGGACCATTGCTTAACAAGATTCCATCCGGCTCCCAACTACGAATTTCTTGAGCTGTTGTTCGGCTAGGAAATACTTTTAATCCACGACAGCGTTTTTTCAATTCCCGAACGATATTTTTCTTAGATCCCAAATCCAGTACCGCGACTCTAGGACCCGCTGGATGATCTCCCTCTACTTCATACGGGGTGCGACAAGTTACCTGGAAGACCCAATCCCGATCTTCTTGTTTCACTTTCTCAATTAAAGATTGAGCCACTTTTCTAGCTTCTTCATCAGAATCTGCCTGGACAACAGCTCCCCAAGGAGTTCCCTGATCTCGTAAATACAAAACTAACTTTCTTGTGTCGACCTCTGTTAAAAGGGGAACGTTATTTTCCTGTAAACGCTCTCTCCAGCTTCTGTCTCGTTGAGAGCTTTGAGCTTCTAAACAAATGAAACCATTTATCCAAAGTCTTTCTGACTCCCACACCTCGTCACTAATGCCGTAATTTCCTTGCATGGGCGCTGTTGTTACTAAGATTTGATTCATATAAGAAGGATCGGTAGCCATCTCCTCGTATCCGAAGTGAGAGGTGTTAAATACAACTTCACCAGCCCGATTTTCTCCTCCCTCCCAAAGACCCGGAAAGAGGGGACCGTTTTCGATGACAACATATCCTTTTTTAGACAAACTGCTCTCCTTTAACTTCTATTCCACAAAGAAGGGAAACCAACGCCGCTCGTATAAACATCCCATTTGTCACCTGTGTCCGAATCAGGCATCTTGAGTCACTTAAGACATCAGACATTAATTCAATTCCATCAACATAAGGACCAGGGTTTAATAAGATGCTCTCTTCGGGTAACCAATTCATTCTTTGAGCATCCACACGGTACTTCTCTGTATATTCATCCATATCAATATTCATTGTTTGGCCATGTCGCTCCTGCTGAACACGCAACACCATACAGACCGAACACCAAGCCATGGCCTCCTTTAAGTCGGTAAAGAGCTCCACATCTTGCCAAGCCTCTCCCTTTGGAAGAAGAAACTCTGGACTACAAACCCCCACTTTTACACCTTTTGATTTTAAGAGCTCTAAGTTAGAGTTAGCGACTCGACTATATAGCACATCTCCAACGAACAAAACTCTCTGACCTTCCATTTGTGGAAATCGCTCCTGCATTGTCATAAAATCCAACAATGCCTGAGTCGGATGGCCATCTTGACCACTTCCCGCATTTATGACAGGTAGGGGTAGTTTTTCTAAGCACCTTTGAACTTGGGCTGAACCACCAAATCTCACTACCAGACAATCTGGAAGCAAGGAGGCCACAGTTTCAATCGTATCCACTTCGGACTCACCTTTTGAAAGACTCGTCGATGCCACATCTCCTAAAAATATGCTTTGTAAACCCATTCTTTTTACGGCCGTCTCAAAACTCATACGAGTTCTAGTACTAGGCTCCAGAAAAACCATACCTACAATGGTTGGTTTAGAAACCGGTTGAGCAAATAGATGGTTGATCTGCCGACCCTGCGTGTAAACATTTTTAAAGTGTTGGGCTCTTGAAAAAACGGAATCTAGCTCCTCACGTGAGAAGTCACGGATTCTAAAAAATGAGCGGCCAGCTAAAGACATTGGTGGGGAATATAACGAACCTGAACGGCGGCGTCAATTGAGAACCGCTAAATCTAGTGAACCCATTGAAAAAGTCGCTCCGTACGGACTCCGGGAAAAACTCCTCCTAAAATAGGTCTCTGCCAGTCTAAGGACAGCCATATAAGGCTAGCAACACCGATTAATGAGCTTTTAGGAACAGCCCCCCATTCCCGAGAATCTATTCCATCTCGACGATCATCACTAAGAACAAAAAAATGACCCGGTGGGACTACGATGGGACCATATTCATCGACTTTCTCTAGCGACTCCTTCCCAACACGGGCTTGAACTATACGGCTATCCTGTTCATGAGTCTCCTTCAAAGCTAAAGCCCCAAATTGAACTCGATTCACCTTCGAATATCGAGCTTTTTTGCCGTTCACGACTAACTTCCCCTTGAGGATCTCTACGCGATCGCCAGGCAAACCAATGAGTCGCTTGACACAATTCACCCCCTTTGCTCCTGGACATTCAAAAATAACAACCTCGCCTCGCTCGGGCCAAACCGACCTTAAGATCTTTTGCTTATCCCATGGTATGCGCCATCCCGTAGACCACTTTGAAGCAAGAACAAAGTCTCCCATTTTCAAGTTGGGCTCCATATTTAGAGAAGTCACTCGATAAGCCGCAACGAAGAAGAAACGAACAAAAAATGCCAACAATAAAGCTACAAAAACAATTTCAATATACTGACGAAACAACTTCTTCATGCTCTACCTAATAGTGTGAAAAAATCGGTTCCAGCGAACAGAGCTCGGATCACAGATATAAGGAACTGACTGGAGGGTTTCATAGCAACTCAGCCAGACAAAAGACGCTCTTCCTAAAATATTCACTCTAGGCAGAAAACCCCACGAGCGACTGTCTTGTGACTCATCCCTAAAATCGCCCATTACAAACAAATGCCCCTCAGGAACAATCACCGGCTCTTCTTCCCAACGGAATCCATCAATCCGAATCATAGACCTATAAGTCGTGTCGCCCAAGGTCTCTTTAAATACCTGAAAGTTATTATACTCTCCTCCCAAATCTCGCGGAAGTACCGGATAGAAGTTCTGAGAGTCTTCCGTTTCCGTCAGTAGCACCGGAACTTTCTTAACGATCGAATCATTGACAATGAGCTGACCCTTTTCTGTATAGCTCACTCGATCTCCCGCAAGCCCCACCACACGCTTGACCATAAAATATCCATCATCTTGAGAGGAGCGAAACACAATTACGTCACCTCGCTGAACCTCTCCCCATTCCGCTAGCCATGTTTTGGAAAAGGGCCATCTTACCCCATAGGCAATTTTATTGACAAAAATATGATCATTTACAAGTAGTGTCGGTAGCATACTCTCAGAAGGTATGACATAAGGTTCAATAAAGGCCCAGCGGATAACAAAAATAAAAACTAAGACTACTAAAAAATAAAGAGTCGTCCTGTTTTTTTTAACAGGATCACTTTCATTTTTTATAGTCTCTTCACTCATATCGGCCCTCATAAATTCAGCTATAAAAGGGGTATTTTAATGAACAGAATGAAAGAATCTCTTCCAACGAATTGTCCTTGGGTCACACAATACAGAAATGTAGGGCAAAGTCTCCTCACAGCTCAACCAAACAAACATAGCCCGCCCCACTAGATACTTTCGTGGAACAAACCGCTTTTCTTCGCTCCAAAATCGGCTGTCTTGAGAATGATCTCGATTGTCCCCCATAACAAAGTAGTGGTCTGGCGGAACCGTGTAGGGACCAAACACCAAGTTACCGCGACCTTTTTTTAAAATTGTACTATAGGAGTTTCCACCCAGCTCTTCTTCCCAATGAATATAATTATTCTTGGCCCCCGGCCCAACACCACTAAAATCTTTATCTTTTAACCAATCAAAATCACTTTTCTTAAGTTGTGGGACTTTTTTTTCCACCAATTGATCATTGATATACAAATTTCCATTTTCATAAAGAATCTGATCACCAGGTAATCCAATAACCCGCTTTATATAATACAAGTCCTCGTTTTCAGGATAGTTAAAAACAGTAACCTCACCACGTTGTGGCTCCTGATTACTAAAAATAAATTTTTTCATAAAGGGATATCTAAGACCGTAAACCATTTTATTCACAAAAATATGATCATGAACCAGCAAAGTTGGCAACATACTGCTTGTGGGAATAACATAGGCCTCAAGAAAAGCCCACCGGATCGTTAAAGCTATTAGAATAGCTATAAAAAAAGAGCCCAAACCCTCTGTCCAAAACTTTTTATTCATCTCGATCAATCCTCAACTTTCAAAATCGCTAAAAAGGCCTCCTGAGGGACTTCCACATTCCCCACTTGTTTCATTCGTTTTTTTCCCTCTTTTTGCTTTTCTAAAAGTTTTCGTTTCCGTGTGATATCACCACCATAACATTTAGCTGTTACATCTTTTCTCAAAGCACCTAACGTTTCTCTTGCGACGACTTTCGCTCCAATTGCCGCTTGGATGGCGACTTGATACTGTTGTCGAGGTATCAACTCCTTCAACTTTTTCGTTAACTGTCGCCCCTTTCGAGCAGCTTGACTGCGATGAACTATAACCGATAATGCGTCCACAGTATCACCATTAAGAAGTATATCTAGCTTTGCTAAATCACCTTGTTCAAAACCTAATAGCTCATACTCCATAGATGCATAGCCCTTAGAAATGGATTTCAATTTATCATAAAAGTCCATGACCATTTCATTTAAAGGAAGCTTATACTCAATGATCACTTTCGTATCAGTGATATACTCCATCTTAATCTGAATCCCGCGACGTTCTTCACAAAGTTTCAAGATTCCCCCAATATATTCAGAAGGGGTGTGTAAGCTTAAGTGAACATAGGGTTCTTCTAAATAATCATACTTTGTAGGGTCCGGAAGATCCGCCGGGTTTTCTAGATTCACCACCGAACCATCTCTATAAACAATCTTGTAGACAACCGTAGGAGCCGTAGTGATCAAATTCAGGTCAAATTCTCTTTCTAATCTTTCTTGAACGATCTCCATATGGAGTAAACCAAGAAACCCGCACCGATAGCCAAAACCTAGCGCCGCAGAGCTTTCCTTCTCGTATCGCAAACTGGAGTCGTTCAATGATAGTTTAGCAAGAGCATCGGTAAAATCCTCAAAATCTGAGGCATCTACCGGAAAAATACCAGAAAAAACCATCGGTTTTACATCTCGAAATCCCCCCAAGGGAGACTCTGCCTCTTTTCGAGTTGAGGACTTTACATGTGTAACAGTATCCCCGACTTTTACATCTTGAATGGTTTTTACGCCACATATAATGTAACCCACTTCTCCGACAGTCAGCGCATTAAGCTCTTTGTTAAACGGAGCGAATACGCCTAATTTCAAAATTTCATAAGCTTCACCACTGGCCATGAAACGTATGCGGTCTCCTTTTTTTACATCCCCATCCACAACACGTACAAGAATGACAACTCCCTGATAGGGATCAAACCAAGAATCGAAGATAAGAGCTCGCAGCGGTTGGTTCGAGTTGTTTGAAGGAGCGGGGACCTTTTTGACTACGGCCTCTAGAATTTCCTTAATTCCCACTTTTTCTTTTGCACTACAGGGAATTGCCTCTGAGGCATCCAAACCTATTGAGTCTTCAATTTGCGCCTTTACCCCCTCGGGGTCAGCCGCCGGAAGATCAATTTTATTTAAAACGGGAATGATTTCCAAATCATTGTCCAAGGCCAAATAGACGTTCGCTAAAGTCTGAGCTTCAACTCCCTGAGCGGCATCGACAACAAGAATAGCTCCCTCACAAGCGGCTAAAGATCGAGAAACTTCATAAGAAAAGTCAACATGTCCAGGAGTATCAATAAGATTGAGCTGGTATTCATTTCCATCATCGGCTTTGTACATCAAGCGAACCGTTTGCGCTTTAATGGTGATTCCTCGCTCCCTTTCAATATCCATATTATCGAGAAATTGCTGCTTCTCTTCTCGAGAAGAAAGAGAGCCTGTAAAGGAAAGTAAACCATCGGCCAACGTGGATTTCCCATGGTCGATGTGAGCGATGATCGAAAAGTTTCGAATATTTTCAGGATTCATAGCTCCCAACTTTTTGAATATCAGCGTGCGGAAATCCGCCATCAATTACTACTATTAGAACTACTCATACAATCGAAGAGATCCTGACTGACAACAATGATCTCAGATCGAATCAGTCGTCAAGAAAGTTTTCCATGAGAACTCCGTCATCATGGAAAAACTTTAGGACCGAACGGAAGCCTCGAATTGAGAAGTTCCTTACAATGAAAAAGAGTATTCCTGAATCCGTCTTAAGACAATGTTTTTACAACATCTACTAGTTCATCAACTTTATCTGTTTTTTCCCAAGTAAACTCATCTTCCGTACGTCCAAAGTGACCATAAGCAGCTGTTTTAGAATAACGAGGTTTTAACAGATCAAACTGTGCAACTATAGAGGCCGGCTTTAGGTTCCAGATTTGTTTGATAGCTTTAACCAACACTTCAGGATTTACTTTCGCCGTTCCGTAGTCTTCTATCATTAAACTTACGGGTTCAGCCACACCAATAGCATAAGCCGCTTGCACCAAACACTTATCAGCTAAACCAGCAGCTACGATGTTTTTCGCGATATGGCGAGTGGCATAGGCAGCAGATCGATCGACCTTTGAAGGGTCCTTACCTGAAAAAGCACCACCACCATGAGCTCCATAGCCTCCATAAGTATCAACAATAATTTTGCGTCCCGTTAAACCACAATCACCATGAGGGCCACCAACCACAAAACGCCCCGTAGGGTTGATGAAATATTTTGTATTAGAATCGACGAGCTCTCTAGGGACGACTTGATTGATCAATTCTTCGCGAACAAAGTCCTGAACCTGCGCTAGAGTCACGTCCGCTGAATGCTGAGTCGACAAAACGACAGCATCGATTCTTTTAATCTGTCCATCAACATACTCAACTGTCACCTGACTCTTAGAGTCAGGAGCTAAAAAATCCACCCTTTGGCTCTTACGAATATCAGCAAGCTCTTTAACCAACTTATGAGACAGCGACAGACTTAAAGGCATCGCTTCTGGAGTTTCATTAATCGCAAACCCAAACATGATCCCCTGGTCTCCTGCACCTTGCTCACGCTGATCATCATCAACACCCATTGCAATATCGGGACTCTGTTTATCTAGAGAAGAAAATACGGCGCACGACCGGTAATCGAATCCCTTTTCCGCAGAATCGTATCCAATTCCCTTAATCGTATCTCGAACAATCGATGGAAAATCGACAACGGCTTTAGAAGTGATCTCTCCCGCTAAGGTTACAAAACCAGTTGAAATCATCGTTTCACATGCCACACGGCTGTAAGGATCTTGAGCTAAAAGAGCATCTAAGACCGCATCACTGATTTGATCAGCCATTTTATCAGGATGTCCTTCGGAAACTGATTCACTGGAAAAGAGATAATTTTTCATAGCAATCCTTGTTTAAAGTTGAAGAAATCTTTGATTATCAGTCTCCTTTGAAGCGGTCAATCATTTCCCCCGGGAGGACCCTTTCTATAACCAAAAAAAACCCGCTCTTTAGCGGGTTTGTCAAAGCTTTGGCGGTTCGAAACATATTTCCAATCTCGAACGACCCCTTACATTTAAAAATGGAATTAATTAACCGACGGTCTCAGTCTCTTCAACGTCTTCAACTTCCTCATGAAGGCTATTCATAGCATTCAGCTTTGATTCTGCCGTACACTCTGGGCTCTTGTGATTTTGCACCTTTGACTTTTCCTTACCCATCTGTCGAACCAATTTATGCAAAACTTTATCTACAGAATTTTCAAAAGTATCCGCACTGGCCTTTGCTCGAACAGGGCCGCTGACGCTGTTAAAATAAACCTCAACGAGTTTGTTATGGCGATCCGCGCTATAAGTGACATGCACATCGACGGGCTTCATTTCAAACTTCTTTAATTTTTGAAATCTCTTTTCTGTAAAATCAACGAGGGCTTGTGAATAGTCCAAACTGTGGAACTTACAATCCAATTTCATGAATACTCCTTTCAAGGATTAAAAGGTGCGTTAATCCATAACTTATCGGCAATTTTTTCCAGTTAATGGAGCAATCGCCAAAATAAACCTGGCAAATATACTGCTTTTAAATTCCCATTGAAAGACTCAAAGCGAGAAAAATAGCCAGTTTGCTGCGAATTGAGAAGAAAACACCAAAAAAATAATGAAGTTTTCTAAACATTCTCCCAACAAGACATATACGACACCCTTTAATTGGGGATGAAAATTAAGATAGCTTAAAAGCCCCAATTAAAGGGCAACACATATCTGAGTCTTTTAAAGGAATAGACCTATAGACAATTCCACAGAATGAATATCTCGTCCAAGATAGGATGCTACTTTCGAAGACCTAAAAGTATTTCTTACGCTTCGATGAAGGCAATATTTTTAAAACATCTCGATACTTGGCCACAGTACGACGCGCTATTTTTATGCCATCTTTTTTCAACAATTCGACTATTTTTTGATCTGAAAGCGGTGACTTCGGATTCTCTTTGTCGACCAGATCCCGAATCTTTAGTTTAACGGACTCACTAGCGACGGAATCCCCATCTGTTTTGCTAATCCCCGAGTTAAAAAAGTACTTTAGCTCAAAAATACCTTGCGGAGTGTGTACATATTTGTTCGTTGTCACCCGACTCACCGTTGACTCATGCATGCCGATATCGTTAGCAATATCTCGCAAAATCATCGGCTTAATTGCACTCGCTCCTTTTTCAAAAAACTCTCCCTGATGTCTAACAATACTCTCCGTGACTTTATAGATCGTTCTTTGCCGCTGATGAATGGATTTTATTAACCAAATAGCCGAACGCAACTTGTCTTGAATGTACTCCTGCGCATCTTTGTTGGCTTTGTTAGAAGTCTTGGCTTTCTTCTCCTCAAGTTCCGTTTTCAATAAATTACGGTACAGGTTGGAAACACGTAACCTTGGTAATCCGTCTTCGTTAAGTGAAACAACGTACTCCTCCCCCACTTTATAAACGTAAACATCAGGCATAATGTAGTGGGTGTCTGAAGTCATAAAGGCCCGTCCAGGCTTTGGGTCCATGGCAAGAATGATTTTACATAGATCAATCACGACCTCTAGCTCGACCCCCATAGTTTTCGCTATAGCTGGATAGTTTTTCTTTTCTAGATCTTTAATATGTTCGTTGATGATTTTAACCAGATCATGAGTGTCTTCTTGAATGTGCTTGGCTTGGATCAAAAGACATTCCTGAAGATTTCGAGCTCCCACTCCTGCAGGATCGAATTCGTGCAAGAAAGGCAACATCTCCTCTAGTTCCTTGGCATCCACCTCTTCATCGGCGGCGATCTCTTCGAGAGGTCGACTGATATAGCCATCATCATTAACGTAACTGACCAAGATGGCCATGAGGTTTTCTTCCTCATCATTGAAACCAGATAACCCGACCTGCCACATCAAATGATCGTAGAGCGTCTTAGTTTCTGAAACCATATTCTCATAGTTTAAAATTTCGTCGGGAGCGCCACCAGCCATACTCTGCATAGGCTTATTCTGACTCTCCATGTAGCTGTCCCAGTCAAACTCATCTTGCTTAGTCGGATCTTGATCTTCCTTAGAGTTTTGATCGGGATTAATCACTTCTTCGGCCAGTTGCGAGTCGTGGCTGGCTGGGTCGTCATCCATAGTGTCTTGCACTTCTTCTAAAACCGGATTTTCAATCAATTCCTTCCGAACTTCATTTTCCAATTCCAAACGAGAAAGTTGCAGTAATTTGATGGCCTGCTGAAGCTGCGGTGTCATTCGCAAACTTTGCGATAACTTCATCGACATGTTCATCTTCATTGCCATGACTCACTCCTATAATCTAAAATTCTCACCAAGATAAAACTTCCTTGCGACCGCTGAATTCGTCACTTCTTCAGCAGTTCCGGAAACTTCAATCCTTCCTTCTTTTAATATATACGCTTGATCACAAATCCCCAATGTTTCTCTTACATTATGGTCAGTAATTAACACACCCAGACCACGGTCTTTTAGCTGGTTGATAATCCCCTGGATATCCATCACAGCAATAGGGTCAATACCAGCAAAGGGTTCATCTAAAAGTAAAAATTTTGGATCTCCAGCCAAACTTCTGGCAATTTCTACCCTCCGACGTTCTCCACCCGATAAAGAATAACCGAAACTCTCCGCTATATGGGTAATTCTGAATTCATCTAGCAGTTGATCTAACTTTTCAGAACGCTCACCACTTGGAACATTTTGTGCTTCTAATGCCACGTAGATATTCTCTTTTACTGTTAATCGACGAAATATGCTGGCTTCTTGAGGCAGATAACTTAATCCCGAGCGAGCTCTTTGATACATCGGCATAAAAGTAAGATCTGTCTCATTTAGAGACACCTTTCCTTTATCAGGAGAAAGAAGACCAACGACCATATAAAAACTCGTTGTTTTTCCGGCTCCATTGGGTCCGAGCAGCCCGACCACTTCCCCACTCGAAACAGAAAACGAAACAGACTCCACTACTTTTCTCGACTTAAAGCTCTTTGAAATACCATCAATTGTTAAACAATTCATTCTTTTCTTCCCTGTGGATCCACCACTTTCGCTCTCGCCTTGACGACCTGCACGCGCTTTCCACCTTTAGTAAAAATAATTTCTTCTCCACGCAACTCATCTCCCCCATGAACCAGCCTTGGATTCCCCCTAAATACAACCTTGTCTTCTTTGAGAGAAACATCCACTCGATCAGCCGTCGCCCATCGACGAGCATCACTTAGCCGGGCTCCACCTTTCACAACAACCGAATCAAGAATTTCGCCTTGCTGAGAGTACTTAAATACGGCTGCTGGCCCTGTCACTTTCACTCCATCAACATCAATTTCAACTTCTTCTGAAAATTCAACAGAGTTGTTCACACCACTTAGCCGCGCAGAAGCACTGCTAATTTTCGCCAAACGCCCATCTTGTAAAACCTTACTCGTTTTTACATTTCCATTGATCCACATATAAGACTCTTCGAGGCTAGATTCTAAAGTGTCGCCTACCAACTGAAGCCTTTGGCGGCTATGAGGCTCCTTTGGCCCCACCACTTTCACTTGAGTCGAACTGGTTAAGACTTTCTTTTCCGAATTGTAAACAATCTCATCCGTCTTAAAGGTGTAGCCATTAGAAGATATCATAATAACATTTCCGCTGATAATTAAGTTTTTAGACTCCATATCGACTTTGCCTCTTGCTCCTGTGACTCGATAAACCGCCCCTCGAACAGCAAAGAAGTCCGTTTTGACCGTGGACATAACCCATAGACCGTTTTCCTT
>JAGRAG010000113.1 GCA_020435025.1 Bdellovibrionales bacterium
TCGGCGGCACCAGGTGCTTTTGCGTGGAGGTCTAAAATAATTTTGCGGTTTGGATATCGATCTAAAAACTCTTCCACCGAAAGCAAATCCAGCTTGTGATTTTTATAAGGGAAAGTGCCGTCATTCTTTTTGTAATGAAGTCCCCAATTTAAGTCCTTTAACTCGGCAAGGGTGAACTCCGAAACCCTTCCTTTTTTCGATGTGAGTGAGTCGACGACATCTTCACCAACAATGACCCAACGTCTATCTTTGGATAACCTTAAGTCAGCCTCTAGCCAGATGTCGTTAGAAAGTGAAGCGGCATAGTCGTAGGCCAGTTGACTAAAAAGAGGAGCCACTTCACTGCCGCCTCCTTCAGCCACAATAAAAAAAGGAGTGTTTTGTAAGGGATGTTCCACCGAGATGTAGCTATGGTTTAAACCATAAAAGCGTATGGCAAGAAGAACGGCACCAATGACGGCGATCGAAGAAAAGGTGATGACAATCAGGCGGAAAAAAGCAGAGATCATTCTTGCGAACTTATAGTGGACTGGTTGAGACTCATAGAGATAACATGTCGCATCGAACAGGTTTGGATCGAAGCTAACTCCTTAAAATCACCTATTTTGCATTTCACAAAAATCCGTTAAAAAAATGCGTATTTCGTTTGCTTCTCATTCTACTTTCAATTATCAATGGGGGAAATGAGCAAAGTTTGTCCGGTTTTCTTTGCATCTTTTATCAAAATGGCTTGAGGGAAAAATGGACAAAGGGAAATGGGTAGCTTCGGGCTACGGTCAAAGCTTAAGGGTGAATGGGTGACGATATGAGTAGAATCAATCGCAAAGTAGAATATTCATTAATGGCGTTGCAGTTTATTAGTGAAAAACCGTTGGGGCAGTTAGCGTCGGCAAAAGAGGTCGCTGAAATTACAGGAAGCCCCTTTGATGCCACGGCTCGAGTGATGCAGATCTTGGCGCAAAAAGGAATTTTAAAATCGGAACAGGGATCGCGGGGTGGATATTTGCTTGTTCGCGACTTAGCAACAGTGAGCTATCACGAGCTTATGGAGTGTATATTAGGTCCTACTGCCATTGTTAAGTGTATTAATGATAAACATGCTTGTGAGATCGATGCCACATGTCGTATAAAGGCACCTTTGTTTAAACTCAACGACCGATTGGTTTCATTTTATAAAGGCATTTCTATTAAAGAGTTATTGGATACTGAAAGCTCTGTACCGAAAAGTGGTGAGTCCAATAGCAAAATTGCGCAGGAGTTGCGATGACGAGAGTCCTTGATAACGGAGAAGACAGCTACAAATATGGTTTTGTCACCGATATCGAGACAGATACCGTTCCTAAGGGTCTAAATGAAGAAATCATTCGACTTATTTCTAGTAAAAAAGAGGAACCAGAGTGGATGTTAGAGTCGCGGCTCAAAGCCTATAGGCATTGGTTGACCATGTCGGAGCCGGACTGGGCTTCATTAAGGTATGAGCCAATCAATTATCAGGATGCCTATTACTATTCTGCGCCTAAGAAAAAATCAGAAGGGCCGGAAAGCTTAGAGGAGCTAGATCCGGAGCTTTTAAAAACTTTTGAACGTCTAGGAATTCCTTTAGATGAACAGAAAAGAATCTCTGGTGTCGCTGTTGACGTAGTTTTTGATTCAGTCTCCGTGGGGACGACGAATACGGACGAACTGTTAAAAAAACACGGAGTTATTTTTTGTTCTATTTCTGAGGCCATAAGAGAGCATCCTGATTTGGTGAAAAAATATATTGGATCTGTTGTTCCTTATCGGGATAATTTTTTTGCTGCTCTTAATGCGGCTGTTTTTACGGATGGATCATTTTGTTATATTCCCAAAGGCGTTCGTTGTCCTATCGATCTTTCCACGTACTTTCGAATCAATGCCGCTGAAACAGGACAGTTTGAGCGAACTTTGTTAGTTGCTGAAGAAGGAAGTTACGTCAATTATTTAGAGGGCTGTACGGCTCCCATGCGTGACACCAATCAGCTCCATGCAGCTGTTGTTGAGCTTATTGCCCATAAAGATGCGGAAATAAAGTATTCAACGGTTCAAAACTGGTACACAGGAGACAGAGAAGGGCGTGGTGGAATTTATAACTTTGTAACTAAAAGAGGAAAATGTGTTGGTGAAAATTCACGTATCTCTTGGACCCAGGTAGAGTCAGGATCGGCCATTACTTGGAAGTATCCAAGTTGCATTCTTCAAGGAGACAACTCTCAAGGAGCTTTTTATTCAGTGGCGCTCACTCACGACCGAATGCAAGCAGATACAGGCACTAAAATGATTCATATTGGTAAAAACACGAAGAGCACCATTATCTCTAAAGGGATATCAACAGATCGGTCTGTAAATAGTTATAGAGGACAAGTGCAGATTCGCCCATCGGCCGTGGGGGCTCGAAATTACTCACAATGCGATTCTATGCTGGTGGGCAATGAGTCTAATGCGAACACCTTTCCTAACATTGAAGTAAAAAACAAATCGGCCGTTGTGGAGCATGAAGCTTCGACTTCGCGTATTAGTGAAGATCAGCTTTTTTATTTGCAATCTCGCGGTTTGGATTTAGAGCAGTCTATCTCTTTATTGGTAGGTGGTTTTTGCCAGGATGTTTTTAAACAACTGCCATTGGAGTTTTCAGTAGAAGCCGTAAAACTCATTGAAATGAAATTAGAAAATAGTATCGGATAATTGAGGAAGTATAGAATGTTAAAGATTTCTAATTTGCACGCCAATATTGGTGGGAAAGAAATTTTAAAAGGATTAAATTTAGAAGTAAATGCGGGTGAAGTTCATGCGATAATGGGACCTAACGGAGCGGGTAAGAGCACTTTATCCAAAGTTGTTGCTGGACATCCATCCTATGAAGTGAGTCAAGGAAAGATCTTATATGAAGTGAATTTTAAAGAAAAAAACCTTCTAGAGATGGAAGCCGATGAGAGAGCTAAAGAAGGTGTTTTTATGGCTTTTCAGTACCCGGTTGAAGTTCCAGGAGTGACTAATACCCATTTTCTGCACACAGCCTTTAATGCTGTTTGCAAACACCAGGG
>JAGRAG010000114.1 GCA_020435025.1 Bdellovibrionales bacterium
TCTGAAACACCCACTTCGTACTGACCAGAAACAACATAACCCAGTATCGTATTACGAAGATTGTCTATGGACCCTGTAGGACCAGCGATCTCTTCTTGAAGGTGCTGTTCGAGCTCTTGTTTAAGTTCTAACGTACGATCTTGTTCTAATGCTTGATAGTTTATTTTAGCTGACATATTCTACTTTTCGGAGGACGAAGGTCTAGTATTTAGATAAAACCCACGATTATATTCGGTTTGATAAAAAATATTTGGTCTCTTGTGCCTTCTTTTGAGACAATCAAGACGTAAGGCGGGCCACGACCAAGGACGGTGTAATGGAAAGCAGAAGCAAAGAAGTACTATCAACTCAAAACCAACCTGATATTTTTACTCCTCATGATCCCATGAAGCAAACATTGGCTTTGGATTCTCCAACACCGGAAGATCTTCCACGTAAAATAGACGTCAGCCATCTACCTCAAGACACAATTCGAAATGGGGTTTTGGAATCCGTTTTAGATCAAAATGATGACCTTATGGCTCGCCTTTCTGTTACTTTAAGACGAATCTCCTCTCTGGAAGAACAAATCGCTCACTACAAATCTAGTGAAGCCGAAATGCGACAGGAGTATGAAAAACTTCAAGATCAAGTTTTGGTTTTACGTGCCAAAGCCCGTTGTGTTCAAGAACGCCAAGATGACTACGACTCACGCTACAACAAATTAAATGAAGACTATGAGTTTTTACAGATCAAATATCAAGAAGAGATCAAGGAATTTGAAATTAAGCTTGCAAACTCTTTTGAAGAAGCTGACCGAATGGTCTTAGAAGAACAAAAGAAAGCCGAAGCTGTCGCAAGAGCCTTAGAAGAAACGGTTGAACAAAGAGAGAAACTGATTGCCGAAATTACAGAACGGCAAAGTCAGTTTTCCTTGGCCAAACAGCAAGAGGTTGATAGTTTAATCAATAAAAACCAAAGACTTCTCAAGTATCAAAGAAAAATAGCGCCATTAGCAAAATCCCTCCGTTCCGAGTCAGCTCGATTCAAATTACAAGTCGCTGACTTAATCCAATCCAAAGCTGAACTAGAAGAGCGCCTTGTTACTGATCGAAAAAGCCTCACAGAAGGTTTTGATTTTGAACGTAACCAGTTGATGTCGAAATTAGAAGAATCCACACAATACATTCAGTCACAGGCGAAAAATCATAAACATGAACATGAAGAGCTCGTTAATAGCTACGAAGAGACTTTAAAAGAGCTGCGTCAATCTGTGTCGGAAATGAAGAAAAAGACGATTGATTACCAACGAGTCATGAACGAAAACAGCGATCTTAACAACCAGTTAGTCGTTCTCAAACGAACCCACGGCGAACTGCAATCATCGCATAATGACGAAGTCCGTAAAATACAAGAAACCTTGGCGGAATACAGAACGTCGGCTAAGAAATTAGCATTAGAGGCGGAACAATTTGAACAGATTCGTACAACCCAGTCAGAAGAGATAAAAGATCTTAAAAAGAGCCGAGACCAGCTTTCGGATCAAGTGGAAAGTTTACAGATTCTCTGGAAGCAGGCTCAAAATGAACTAGAGACTCAGACCCATCGCAATGCCTCTTTACAAAAGCTCAATCAACAACTGAGCATCAGTCTCAATGATTATCGAAAGCAAATCAAAGACCTGAAAGCCGAGCTAGAGTCACATGAATATTCATCAAGCCATCAGATAGACGAGTTGCAAAAACAGATTCGAGCAACGGCACTGGTTCACCAAAAAGATTTCGTTGAACAAAAAACCGTTACAGAAAAGACCACAGAAACTGAAGAAAACTTTCGCCCCGAACTCATGCACAAAATCGATGAACTCATCGGCGAAATCCAGTCCGGCAAATAAAGGTGCCTGACAATTTTTTCAGTCCATACTGCGTTATTTCTTCGTAGTTTTTTAGATGACATCTCTCACGCTCTTCACGCGCAGTTCCGCAACTGCGGTGCGGACATTCATGGCCGCTCCGCCGGGTGAGGACTGTTTGAGCATGAAGAGCGTGAGAGATGTCATCTAAAAAACTACGAAGAAATAACGCAGTATGGACTGAAAAAATTGTCAGGCACCTTTATTTTGAGATGGGGGTGAGGCGCCATTCTAGAAGAATGCGGTTGTTGTTATTTTCTAGCGATTCTTCCTCGACCGCAGTGGCCACTAGCATGACCCTAGAGTTGGAGTTTTCACCGTAAAAAGCAAATGCTAAAGAGTATTCCGTGACCTGATCGCCTTCTTTCACCCCATTCGGATCCATCTGATCCCAACGGACAATGATTTGCCAATCCCCTGCAAATCGATAAGCCATATCGAAATGTCCGGTAGCAAATTTAATGATCTCACCGTTTTGTTCTTTTTCTCCATAGTGAAATTCTAAAGTCGAATACCACCGATGAGGATTCCACTCTAAGGATACCCCACCTATACGCCAAAACACATCCTGTGTTTTATCTAGACCGGCCAAGGTCGTTTGACTTTGTGACATAGCTAAGGGATCCACTCCTCCAGCCATAGCTGATACCTGCCAAGTAAAATACTCCTGATCCGTCCAACCCCATTGCATAGTGGTCCAGGTCTTTCCATCCTGAGCCGTTCCACCCTCTCCGTTGTGAACAGTGACTTGCGACATCCATCCAGAAAATGAAGAGCGAAAACTCAAACCCAAATCTCGAAGATTGGTCCATCGCTCCCGAAACAATAAAGAGCGTGGCAACAACAACTGAGACTCGGACTTATTCCCCTCAATTGAATATCCAATCGGCACCAATCCCACAGAGATATCTCCGTACACTCCATGAAAGAAGCCATAGGCTTCAAAAAAACCCAATTCAGAAAGAGGGGTTGATTGAAAATAGACCGGCACATTTTTCAAACTTTGCGATCCTACTTTTATGTGAGCCCCAATCCCCCCCTTTTTGGTCCAACTTAAATGCAAATAACTATCGAGGACAGAGAAAGAACCCTCGGATGGCTCCTTTGCTTCAAACTGAGGATGCACAAAAACTTCTTCGATACTTAAATCGCCCAATTTCTCTGCATCTGCTTCACAAGAAATCGCTACAATCAATCCTAGAAGTAAAGGCCACATCTTTTTGATCATATTTACAGAGTACCGCTACCCGGAATAAACGCCTATTTATATCCATTTTACTCAAGCCTTCTGGTCAGGAAGGAACTCTAAGTTATTTCTCATCCTCGCCTTTCGACAAGGGCAGCCCTAGAATTCGCACCCGGGCTTTGTGCTTCTGACGTTTCTTGTATTCCACATGCGAAGAGTTTCCTTGAAGACTTAGAAGATAAGAGGCGTAATCAATAATCTGTACTTCAAAAGGATAAAAAAAGCTCAGTTGATTCTGGCCAACTTTCACACGAATCAATCGCCTAGTGATAAATTTTAAAAACCGATAGTCTTGACCGGAAAATTGATTCTTTTTGTGTCGATAGATGGCTCTGTCCTTTTCTAACTCCAATTTTTCATAAAGGAGCTGATCGACATCTTCCGATTTTAAATCAGCACCTTGAGTGAGTGTCTCCATCACCTCTAAAAAAATATTCGAAGGATATAAAGTATTATTCGACTGATCTGGTATGTTATGTGGAAAACTAATCAAACTATTTTCGTTCAGATATCGCATCACTCGAAAAGAATCAAAAAGATGCTTTGTGATAAATCTCACGCCCATTTTATCTAGTAAAGTAAAAGCCACCGCTTCTGGCTTTGCCAACAACTTTGTTACCGATGAATCCGAACTCTTAAACGGCTTGATCACAAACTTTTTAAGAGGAATGGATTCTGTTCCTGATGGCTTTCCAAGGCTTGAACCTAAAATAGGATCATCATAAATATGGTTTTGAATAGGCCTTAATATCTGCTCTTGAATTTCTTTAAAATATCGGCTGAATAAATCATTATCAAGATGCACTAAAACATGCATGACTTTTAAAGTAGCACAGGCCCAGTTCTGCAAAGACCCTTTTCTGTGGTCTTTGGTGCTGGCATATATTAGTAAGTAGCACAAATTGTTAAGTTGGTTGGGATCTGAGAGATTTTCAGGAAACTCTTCTCCTTCATCTAAAATCTCAGTCTGAATGTAGGTCACAGCTCTTCGATGATATTTCCAAAGTTTTTTCACGTCTTCTGGATTGTCCAGATCATATCCATAGGCACGAACGAATTCTTTGGCTTGATCTAAGCTTTGAATATTCAAATAAGGGATGGTCAGCGACGA
>JAGRAG010000115.1 GCA_020435025.1 Bdellovibrionales bacterium
TTAAAGAAATACGATCTTAAGATAGTAGATATGCTGTCCCAGTTGTACGAAACAGATTTAGCACAGTGAGAACCATAAGGTACTCGATAAGTCATAATGGCCTTATTGGGTGAGGTCTGAAGGTAGCGATAGAGACTCTCTGTGTTCTCACGAGCCTCAACAACAGGATCATTTCGAGAGGCCCATACAAAGGTAGGAGTACTGACTTCCTGTGCGTGTTTTAAAAAGTCATTGGCGACCCAGAGGTCAGAAGCTTCATCTATTAGAAGTCCCTGAAAGGGGGCCACAAAGTCCATCGGATGAAATCGCGAGAGAAAAGATAAAGCCAGACGTCCTAATATTTCAGGGAATCGACGACTTTCAGGGCGGTGTTTAGGATCGATTTCATTTTGCAGCTCTCTTACGTATGGATAACTGCTTAGCATCTGTTGCCAGATCACTTGCGAGGCCAGAGCTTTTCTGATTTTATCACCAAATAGATGATCGAGAGCGGGCTTGAGTCGAACAACAGGACAGTAGGCGATAAAGCTATTAAAGACCTTTTCTTGATTTAATAAGTTGTACTCATTGTAAAGAGAAGCAAATAAAGAAGCGCTTCCCCCTAAACTGATTCCAACGCCATGAACTTCAGATATGAAGTCTTTAAAAGGAGATTTGGATTTGGCCCAGTGACCGATAGAGAACAATTCGAGGCCTTCGTAAAAGCCTCCGATATTGACTCGCCCATTGCTATTGATGTTGTTTGTGCCCGTATGATTACCAATCATTAGAACATGAAAAGGTGACTCATCAAAAAGATGCATGAGAACAACGCGAACAGTGGCATCAGCTTCGGCATCACAAAAGATTCCACATTTCACAACGATTAAGGGATGAGGCCGACCATCTTTTTTTAAAGCCAGAACTCCCTTATTGGTTTCTCCCGTCTTAAAATAAAACCGAACCGATCGAATGTCTGGATGATCCTGAAAGTCGTACTTTGTGGTGACGCCCTCAATAAGAGCTTTAAAATTGTGCCCATTTCGTAGAGAAAGTGCTGCTCCACAGAGCTTAAAATAGTTGTCGATCTCATATTTAAAAAGGTTGTCATTTGACTTGGGTAAAGAGAGGAGGCGTTGCTCTAGCAGATGTGCATCACACTCTGCGGGAGCGGCCTGTAAAGGTGCTCCCGTGGGGACCCAGTCGAACCAGGAAGCGGGAGAGCGAGATTCTTTGGATTCGTTGATAGCTAGGGTTTTTAGTAAAGATGTCGACGTTGAAATGGTGATATTAGAGTCTGAACTTAAAGTTTCAAAATGGATGACTTCGTTGGGAAGTTGCCATTTCTGGTTGAACATAGCGGACTTTGCGGACGCAGTGTGGGCCGTCCCTAATGAAACACATAGTATGGTCCAAATTATCTGTCTCATGAATCCCTTTCCTATTGAGGCCTTTAAGACTTTTCGGAAATAAAAAATGGGATTTTACGTTTTGGCTCTTTTCCGTTCATTCCTGGACGAATAGCGAGTGCTGAATAGTTACTAAGGGCTGACAATTTCCGTCGCTGTCTGAGGGATAGGCAGTCGAAACTGTGTAATTTGGGAAATNNAGAAGAGCCGATTGTGGCACGATCTCTGCTATCTCAGACTGTGGTCAAAACCAATTTCAACCAAAAGGAAATCCTCGGGTCCTCAACAGATTCAAGAATTTCTTTATGAAAACATATATTTAAACGTAATCGTCAAAGTTACGTGAGGGAGAGCCCTGTGGTATCACTTATTAAAAAATTCAGATGGGTTGTAGTTTTTGTATTTCTACAAGCTCTATTTATCCAAAGTCTCTTTGCTGCACCAACGACGTTTAGTGAAGGTCGTCTAAAGTGTGTGGTGTCTGTATCTGCGAATAAAGTGGTAGGACAGGATGGATTATCTGACTATAAAGGTGGCGGGTATTCCAGCCGTTCAGAGGTTCGACGTCAAGAAGATCTCTATCGGCAAAGAGCACAGTCGGAAAAAGGTTTGGACCTCGCAAGAGGCTCCTTTGACCCGAAGGTTCTTGCCGAAGCTTATGAGGCTAGTGGAGCCCGAATCAATTGGCTTCATGGAACGCCAGAAGATCTTCCAGACATTTTTGCCGCGCTTTTGATTAAAAACTCAAAAATTTTGGCAGCTGAGAAAAAAGGAAAACACTTTTCTAAAGTCTATGGCACCCAGACGATGCGTGACTTTAAAAGATTGCGTGAACATATGGCTTCTATTCCGGCAGACTCCTTTCGTCTCAGCGAGGAACTTTTAGCAGATGCCAATCGGGTGGCGGCCAGAGGGACGATGAAAGCTGTCCAAGTTTTAGGGCGTTTTGTTGTTGCCATTTCTGGAAAAGACAGTTGGTTGGCCAAGAGAATGTTTTTAGGTGGAGGAAACTATCGTGCAGCAAGGACCCGTCTTTATAGTATGGGCGGAGAAGGACTCAGCAAAGAGCAGCTTGCTGGCATTGAAAATAAGTATGAAGAGCTTGTAGAAGTAGGAGCACTCCCTCGGGTGTCAAAGGAACAGGAATCTTTGTGGAGAATTCGTTCGGAACATCCCTATTTAGAATGGATGCCTGTTCATCCCTTTGGATGGGGACGAGCCACTCGGGAAAATAAAACTGTCGAAGGCAATTTCGATATTGTTTGGAGCTATCCTGATCCAGCCATTATTCCTCAAGGAGTTCGTCACCTCGTCGAATTTGTGAATCGGGAGATGGATAAGATCGACAGCAATGCGGCTGATGCGAGAGATCCGATTGAGCTTGCAGCAATAGCTCAACAAACTTTAGTTTACCTTCATGCCTTTAAAGATGTGAATGGGAGAACGACCAAAGCAATTAAAAACAAAATTCTTGAAAAGTATGGTTTGCCACCGGATGTTCGCTACGATGATACTTTAGGACATGATTTAGATACGCCATTAAGAGAGTTTGTGGGACGAGTGAGATACGGTGTCTATTACGCGGTTAATAGAATGGCTGCCATTGTCCCCGAGAGTCCTCCATCGGCGATGGATGCGAAACTGGGTATAGACTCCTCTTCTTTTGATGTTCGCAAACTGCCTTCCCAGTTAAAAAAATTAATTTCAGTTAAAGCCAATCCCAAACACTGGAATAAGGACTTTCGAGTAGGAAGCAATCGTCAAGCCTATGTTACTTTTCGTGGAACGTTCTTTCAGGATTCTACAGGTGTTTTATATGTTTATCGAGTGGCCGATAAAACTTTGTATCCTCTAGGTGACTGGTCCACAACTCTCTATGGTCAAGGCGGAGAGCTGTGGATTAAAGATACGGGCCTGAATAAGTACATTTTTCGCAAACCGAACAAGAGTTTTCAAGAAGCGATCGATGCTAATATAGAATTGTTTTCAAAATTGGCTAATGGTGAGGTAAAAGGAACGGACATTCAAGTGGCCAGTTATGAGGGCATTCGTTCCTCTCAACTGAGAAACAAAGCTTATGGAGAGTTTTTCTTTCAAGAGCTTCAGAGAGATCTTTTAAAAGATGCTTTAGAACAACCATTAGACCCACAAAAATATCCCGTCGCTATTTTGGCTCCCGGTCGTGGAAACGAAGTCAGCCCCGCAAAAAGATCGGGTCCTACACAACTACAACAGCACTTTACTAATAATAAGCCAGAGCGAATCTCTGCTGGTGACGTGATGAGTGCTTACACTTTGAGAAGATCGTATCTTATAAAATTGGAGCAAGATCTACGTAGTTCAAATCCAGAGCTTTATGCGGAAGTTAAAGATCTGATTCGTCAGAACCGGGAGAATATCTATATTGCAGCCCGAGAACTTCTAGGAAATCGTATCGATTTGCTTCGTGAGATTTTTGAAGTAAGTCCTGGAAAATCTAAACATGCTTATCTTTCTGGTGAAGAGGGAAAGCAAAGGCACAAAGAGGCGAGAGCCAATAAGGTTTGGCAAGTTATGTATTCTGTGGCTCGAGAGCATGAGTGGTACTATCCAACGTTTGCTGAAGGTTTAAGAAAAGTGGATCAAACTTCTGTGATTGTTGCTCGAAATATTGCAAACTCCTTATTTGTGAAAGCTTTCGGAATTCTAACGGAGGCTCAGCAAGGCCTATTTGTAAAAATGGTTCCTGGGCTTGCAGAGTTGATTCGCAAAGTGGATGCCGAAGTTAAGTTGGCTAATAAGGAAAGTCGACGAGTGGAACCCGAAAGAATCAGCGGAATTGTGTCTCGATGGTTTGCTAGAAACTATGCCTCTTACTATGACAAACAAGGAAACGCCAAAGAAGGACGTGATAGAGAAAAAGTTCGTGAAATTCGTGCGGCTTTAGATAAGATCGTAAATGGTGTGCTTGTTGAGTATTATGCCAATAGAGGGTTTGATGCGCAGTTTGAGCGACCTTTTGTTAGCTTTGACTTGCATTTACGGGGAGCCCATCCACAGGTTTATAAATCAACAACCGTTGATCCAACTTACAATGCTTTTTTGAATGGCCAGGATCAGCTTAAGTTTTTCCCCGGAGGCTTCTTAAACCTCTATAAAGTCAAGATCAATTCTGAAGCTGTAGATGCTCAGTTTTCCCCGTATACTGCGCAGGCGGAAGTCTTAGAGAACACGTGGATGGGACCAATTAAAAGGCTCTTTCGACTTAAAAAGAAAGCAACCGAAGATCAGCTTCGTTTAAGTGATAAAGGAGATTTTGGGACTTGGACTCAACAGGTGTGGCTGGAGCCGATGGGGCTTCCAGAGAGCTATCAGTTGATTCCAGTAGGAACCCCTGTCTTTAATTCGCGATTGGAACAGCAATACCCTTAACTCTTTCAATTAAGTTTAGTTTTGCATAAAAGCCGGGCCCTTTGCCTGGCTTTTTATTTGAAACATTGAATTTCGGTTATTCCGACTTAGCTATGGTCGTTCGAACATGATTTTTGAAGGCCTTTTCCGGCTTTGAAAACTGGAGGCCTGCTCCATTTTTATTCACATAAACGATAAGAGCACTAGAAAGTGCGCCATCCCAAGAGATATCAATGGTTTCTCCGGCGATGATCTTTTTTTGGAACTCTCCAGTAATGGTAACAAAACAACCGCCTCGCGAAAGGCTTTTCATTGTCGCATCTAAATCCAACTTAGGAAATTTAACGGGGATATCGACCTGATAGCGCTTATGAGTTCCTTTTAATATATGATCTCGTTTGTCCAGGTAGGGATATCTAAAAAAGTAAAGGACAACCAAGATCGGAGCATTGAGCAACAAAGGAATATACCAGGGGCTGAGAGCCTGCTTGGGAGACGTTTCCATGAAAAAGAGATTATTCAGGGTGACGACCACCAGAACTATCACAGCAAAGAACCAACTGGTTTTTTTCTGTATTGTTAAAGCCACACCTGCCACGAAAATAGAAGAAAGAATGATGATGTCGGCGGCGGATTGCGAAGTAAAGAGTCTCCACCAAATATATGGAGAATACCACTTGGGAATTCCAGATGAATAAAGCGCAATCACCAGATTTCCAAAAGGTGCGAGCATAAAGCAGATAGCAAGGATGTAAACGAGATAGGGCTTTTTAAGTGCGAGTGTTTCTTCTGGTTTTACTGACATACTAAAAGAATCTCACAGTTCTTAAAGAGCGCAAAGTACTTCGAACGCCACCTAGACCACCTCTGTGTGGTCTGAAATCTCATTGATTCGAGTAGACGCGGCGCATTTCAGTGTTAAAATCTTCTCGGATATTTCGGAAAGTTGACTTTGCAAAGACGTTGCGAAGTTGTCAATCACTGGGGGAACCTGCTATACACAGGTTAGTTATACCAAAGCCTTTATAGTTTAAAGAAACGGGTGTTGGACCCATTTTCGCTAGGAAAGTATTTATGAGCCAAAACGAAATTCATCGTCATACAGAAGCCTTACTTCAGCAGTTGAAATCAGAAGACTCTATGAGTGAAGGGGAACGTAAAGAGCTCCAGGAATTGGCTTTAAAAATTCAATCGCGTTTAAAGGAACAAAATACGGACGAAGGTTGGGAAGAGTATCAGAACCACTTGGAGAAAGTGGCCATTGATTTTCAAGAACAGTATCCAACTCTTTCAGAGTTGTTTCGTCGAGTTTCACAAGCACTGTCGAATTTAGGAATTTAATTCGGTATTGTAAAAGTGATCCGCGAAAAAAAAATCTAGTTAAATGAATACAGGACCTAGTTTCTAGGCCTATTAGGTATTAGCCTGGCTTTGTTTTAAAATCCATTTTTGGGTAAAGTAATCAACCACAAAGATGGTAGAAGTGGCCGAAACGAACTCGGGCCAGAACGTCATGAGCGCCAAAGGTGTAACGACGATAGAAAGAGCCGTGGACTTCAGAATATCCCATCCACTGTCAAGACCCAGCAGGCTTTGTAGTATCCACCATAAAGGCAGCGATAAAAGAGGAATGAGTAAAGCAAACATCCATGAGGAGATTTGCGGGCGTTTCCAGACCAAGGTCACAGAGACCATCACAGTCACTAAGAAGATGCGAAAAATACCCCATTGCGCCTCGGTGGAGGCTTGTAGAATATTTTCATTTCGTAACAGGAAAAAAAGTGTCACACCAAATAGGCTAGCTAGGGATCGAACGAGGATAATAACGGTCATTGGTGGCCCCTTTCTTTTATAGATTCAATAAATTTGAGTTTCTGTTTGTTTTCACGTATTTTTTCATCAAGTTGTGGGATTTGTGGAGGGACGGGGTGGGCTCCAAAGTAGGAAATGTGGGCCGCCTTAAAAGCTTGGGTTTTTAGGCCATAAATTTCGAACAACTGAGCTCTTTCGTGTTCAAAAGCAAGCAGTTCTTCAATGGTGCGCTCTCCACAAGCAACGATAACTTCTAAGATTTGTTTTACACTTTCCGGTTTCCCATAGTCTTTGATGTCGACGATGGAGGCGATCGCTTTCCAATCGGAAAGTGGTAGACCACATATTGAGGGATCAGCTTTTGCATAACATCGGGCGTGTGTTTGAAAACCCACATTTTTTATGTTTTCACAGTTCAAAAAACCTTTTTGAAATTGCTCTCTGATAAGCTCGTCTTGCAAACAGACCAGCGTTCGATTGCGCCATTTGACTCCTTTGGTAGAAAGCCTCTTGTCATTAAAGGATTGGGGTGTGTTTAAAGAGTGAAAGCGTTGGCAATACTTTTCCCCATAGCCAAGTGGATAGCCTTCTTGACCGCATTGATATTGGCTTTCAAGGCAACTTCGATAGAAAGTGCAATCGGTTTGCATCGGGCGATAGTTTCGGCACTCACCATGGGTGGTTAGCTGGAAAAAAAGAGTGGTGAACGTAAAGATGCCATGTTTTGAAAGCGACATGAGTCCTCCTCATCTTGGTTCGGATGAGCAAGACAAGGACCAATTAAAATCTTCTTCAAATGAAAACTATGCGGTATTCATCAAAATATGTTCGAATTTCTGGAGACGAAGTCTTAAAGTTCGGATTTGACGGACTCCGCGGGGGTGAGATCTTTAGTGAATTGAACGAGGGCTTCACAGCCCAAAAAGACGTGCGGTGCCCATTTTTGAACAAATTCTGTATTCAGCTCTCCACCGTTTAGATATTCATTGATGGCCAAAGAGCCATCGTAGTCTACAGGTGAGAGGCGTGCCGAAAGGGAATGGGCTGGCATATAAAAATCCGATCCTGGAAGAAGAGCAACATGATATTTTTCTAAAAGAAACTGGCAAAGTTTTTCTGAAGTCTCTATTCCCATTTTATTTAATGAACCCTTGAATTTTTCAAAATCAGGAAACAGATAAAAAGCTCCTTCTGGTGGGGCGCAACCGATATCTGCGGCGATCAATTTTTGGTATACAAAATTTAAAATATGTCTGTGTATCTCTGTACAGGCTTGAATAAACTGTTCCTGATCTTCATGGTATTCATAAGCGGCTACAGCGGCATATTGAATAGGAGAGCTGACCGCGCTAAATGTTTCGCTCACCATAGTTTTTAGTGCGGAATTTAAAACTTCAAACCCTGAAGGTAAGGCCAGGATTCCTAAACGATAGCCACCAGCGGAAAACCCTTTGCTCAGTCCCGTACTTACAATTGTGCCTTCTGGATACCATTTCGCGAAACTACTAAACTTTCCATAAGTAAAATCTACCTGTCCATAGATCTCATCAGAAATGACTATGATATTATGACGACGACAAACACCAGCTAATGCCTGAAGTTCTTCAGGATGATAAAGAGAACCTGTTGGATTATTGGGACTATTAAGAATCAAGATACTTTGATCGGGAAGTCCTTCTGAAAGGCAATAGTGCTCCAAAGTTTTAGCTGTTAGTTTGTAGCCCTCTTCTTTTTTCGTGGGAAGGTAAATCGCTTCTTTTTGACAAAGATGAGCTTGAGGTCCATAGCTCACCCAACTGGGTGTGGGAATCAATAAAGGGCCATCAAGTAAAAAAAGAATTTGAAAGAGCAGTTCTTTGCTTCCGGGGCTTACAAAGATATTGTCTGTCTGAAATTGAGTATCGTATCTTCTATTGTAATACTCGACGAAGACTTCATGCAGTTTATTTAAACCTCTGGTTGGAAGATATTCCTTTCGAGAGGTAGAGGATCTCAGGGCACTTTGTAGCGTTTCGGAAACGGGAAATGGTGATTGACCAAAACCAAAGTGAAAGACTTGATTTCCAGAATTTCGCAACTTAAGGGCTTTCTGATTAATAGCAAGTGTGGCGGACTCTTTCAGGTCATGAACAATGGGCGTGAGTTTAATATTCATGGATCTCTCCAGGGTATTAGTAAAGAAGCTTGGGTGTATGAGGTAAATTCTTATTTGTAAAGGGAACTTGTATTATATAGGGCCTGTACTCACTTAACTAGACCTTTTAGTGCTTCAGATGGCTCTTAGGCGCGGAGGAAAGCGAAGTGACACCGCAGGCGTGGCAGCACCACGTTGAGGATGGCCTTTTGCTTTCCGACAAAGAATGAGAGACAAGATGAGGCTCAAAAAGGTCTAGTTAAATGGGCACAGGCCCTAAAGATAAAAAAGCCCCACAATATGGCGGGGCTTTAGGCAGAAAGTGATGAAATTCATTCGTGTGAAAATTTTAATTCAATCTCTTTGATAGTTCCGACGTCTCGATACGCCCGATCGGAGATATGAAGCGCCCAATCTCCGGTTTGCTCGGTTAAAGGAATTTGGCTGCTGCCTTGCCAACTACTCTTATCAATGGGGAATGTTCCTACAATGTCATTGCGTGAGCCTCCGGATCTTGATGAGACTGTGTATTGTTGACCATTTGGAGCGATCAACTTAACAATCAGATCTCCGCGCCAAGGGTGTTCTATATTTACAGACAAGTAAATAGAGCGATCACCGGGAGCTTCAAATGTTGGAATGGTTACTAAAATCCCTGTAGCACTGTTGTCAGGAATCTCTAAATTCGGAGAAAGAGAAACCGTATATCCTAGGTCCTCCGAGGCTGGTTCGCGAAGGGGCTGGGCAGGAATGTAGGGGAGGGCTTGTGTGATCTTCGTCACATCTTCTCCTCGACAGGAGCCTTCATTACAAACATTTGAAGCTCTGCAACCATTTCTATAGGTAAAGTCTGTTTCCCCGCGAACCAAGATTCCTTCGACCTCACCAGTGATCTCGTTAAATACAGCTGATCCTGAGTTGCCGCCATAGGTGTCTAGGTCGGCAGTGAAGAATGGGGTGCTGACGCTACGAACGGAGGCTCCATCGGCCACTTTAGTAGGTAGTCCAGCCGGATGGCCAATGACGAGAAGAGGTTCTTTTTCAGGTATGACTCCTGTTTGGCGCAATTTTAAGGGGGACCGATCCGTTACTTCTCGATCGAGTTGAATAACGGCAAAGTCGGATCCCGTAGAAGCAACTTCTGAGTGAATTAATTTTTTACAATTATAAACGCCGCTTGAGGGCACGACTTTTGGAAACTTGTCTTTGGCAAAGACTCCATAGTCGAAAACAAAATTGGTGCGTTCGCACTCTGACTGGCTGCCGACACAATGTCCAGCGGTAACGATGGTGTCCGGAGCTACAAGAAATCCTGAACAAAAGGCTCCGTTTGGTTGATCGTAAAAGGGCTCATCTTTACAAAGTCCATACTCGATTCCATAAATACCGGCTGTAATACTCGACGAGTTGTCGGATCTTTGATTGACACTCGACGAACGAATGAGTGCCACGGTCGATTTTGCAAGTCTTTGGTGCTGGAGGATCGCGACTTCATAAATGTCTTTTCGATTGTCACTTCCGTAGATGACTTTGGGAAGTAAGACCGTCTCTTCATTTGAATTTTTTATCTGCTTTGGCTTTTTTTGGGAGTGTTGGGGTTGGCATCCGATGCTAGCTAAAGCCAGTAGCAAAGGAAGGGGAATAAAATATTTCTTAGGGGAAAACATAGAAATCCTTTCTTTGAATGATCATCCTGATCGAAATTGGAATGTCTGCGTGCAATTGAAGATGTACTATCCTATTAGGTTAATGACTCGGAATTGAATGTGGATGTGAAAGTTCCAAATCGGAACTACGGTCGCGTCTAGATTTTACGAACAACAAAATACTAACTTTTGCAGTCTAGGTTGATAGCTATTTCTTATGGATACGATAAGTGACCAGCTCTTTTCGGCGAATGATCTGGTCTTTTGAATGAGACTTCACATACTGTTCCAAGACGATGGCTCTAACTCGAGGAGAGTAGTAAAACTGACGGATATTTGAGTCTCCTTCTTTTTTGCATTCTACAAGTACAGTTTTATATGATCCTGCAGGAACCATTACTTGAACTTTGTTAAGAGTTGTACATTTATAAGAAAAAAACGATCTTGCTCCGTTATCTACTTCGAAAATTTGAACGTCAAATGAGCTCCCTTTTTTCAATGGAAGAAAGGACTTCGTATTTCCATTGATTTTTGATTGGTAGACGACATTGCGCTGACTATCATAAGTAACTGTGGGAGGAAGAGAGGGAATTAAGTTGTGCTTAGATACAAAACCAAGTGAGTCACGTAAGTAGAAAGCTCCAGTGGGTTCTACCTTAACTACCGATAAAATTTTCTTTTCAGAAGAGGTCCGAACAAGGTGGTTGTCAAATGCCATATTTCGATAGGTATATTCTGCTCCAAGAAGTGGAGTTTGAACGGGCAAGGCATTGAACGTATATGTTGAATCTTCTTCAGAAGAAAACTTAGGAAGGTTCATCAGCCTAGAAAAACCGGAAAATTGAAATTGATTGAAAGGTTGATTCGGTAGGAAGGGGGCTATGATGAAGGGGCTGATAACGGCAATGGTAACAAAGAGTAAGTATTTAAAAAACCATAAAATACCACGCGAAGGTGTGGGATTGTGATTTTTATTCTTTCTTTTTAATTTTTTCTTGGAAGATTTTTTATTATTATTAACGTTAGGAACCGTACTTGGCATTCGAAATATTTCACATGCTTGATCTAAAGTCGGATCACTGACTTCTACGCTTTGTTGGCTTTGTGATTTTTTGAAGAAGCCACCATTCTTGCTTTTTCGTAAGGCAATAGCGATGTGCAAAATAAAGTTGATTGAGGCCGGATCTAGATTGTTGGCTCGAAGTCGTTTTAAACAATGTGGTAAATTTGAGATAACTTTTGATGTGATGATCAGATGACTAAATGGATATTTAGAACCAAGTTTTCCGTAGATTCTTTTGCTGTATGATTCAAAATCAGACTCATTTAAGACATCAAGAAATTTTCGAAGGTGTTCCGCACTATTAATAGATTCATTTTCTATCATCTGAACGATTTCACCAAGAACTAGCTTAGGTAAACATATTTGAGCCCATTTTGGAAAAACAGTAGAGCCTTCGACTCTCATTTCCTTTGAACTTTGCATAAGTACAGGCGAAGTGCCCGCAGTGATGACATCCACCAGTAGAAACCCAAGAGATTTTATGTCGTTTCTAAATGAAGGTGCCGATTTTTCAACAATATTGGCAGAGACAGTTGTTGTTGATTCTCGTATGTGAGCGGCAAGAGAGTCGGCTTGTAGAGAGAGGTTGTTCTCCTCACCCGAGGTCACTCCTAAGTCTGTTAATTTGAACTCTCCAGATGGGCTGAGATGATATCTATCCGCGGAAAGGCTTCCATGAACTAGGCCAAATTCATGTAAGTAGTAGACACTTTCGACTATGTTCAACAGCACTTTTTTAAGCATTACGATACTAAAAGATGCATTCACTAAGTAATCGGCAAGAGTGCTCGTCGAATAGTTTTCATAGACCATATAGAAAAATTTATCCGTGTCGCCCTTTTCGACGACCTTAACGATAAAACTGTTGTTCATTCGGTGAAGGGCTTCAGCTTCATATTGAAAGCGCTGAGCCAGCTCAGATTGCGGATCATTCCCCTTTGGCAATGCAGAAATGATTACGGGCTCTTTTTTTGAGGAATCAGTTGACCGATAGAATTCGATTTGACCCAAGCGTCCGAGAAAACCTCCGATAGCGAAGTTTTTTAAGTTA
>JAGRAG010000116.1 GCA_020435025.1 Bdellovibrionales bacterium
AATGTGATCTCCCCAAACCCCATATGTTTTTAAACTGGGGCTGAGGTATAATTTTGCATCTTTTGATCTACGATAAGCTAGGATCGTTACTAAATACTTTTCAATATCGCGCAATAAACAACAATTTGGGTCTAAAAGATCTTTATCTCTTTGAGATTTCCAAATTTTCTTAAAAGTCCTCTCGAAAATCTCCATATTACAAACTTAAGTCAATTAAATCCATAAGAGCCGACGCAATTTGACGATCATCTGTCAAGGCTTCGGCAATTGAGACGTGAGCCGCACGACGAGATGAAATTCCCGCTTTCATCAACATCGCCGTATGAATAATCAATCGAGTCGATACCGAAGCACTTAAGTCAAAGTTCTCACTTGTTCTTATCATCTTTGCTAATTTCACTAAGGCTTGGGCCTCTGATGAACTGATACCGGTTAAGCTTGACAATAACACAGCTTCGTTCTTCTCATTTAGATAATCCATGGCAATCGTAACAAATCTTTGTCTCGTTGAAGGTTTCATTTCTCTTAAACCGGATTGATATCCAGGGTTAAAACTGGCAACCACCATAAATTTTTCAGAAGCCTTTACTACTTTATTAATTTTATCTAAATAAACTTCTCGTCGATGATCCGTCAGGGGATGGAGTGCCACAATCACATCTTCCCGAGATTCCGCAATTTCATCAAAGTATATGATGGCACTCTCTTTAATGGCCCTTACAACGGGTCCATCTTGCCAAACAGTATCGTTATTTTTAATGATAAAACGACCTAACAAATCCGCCGCATTTGTGTCCTCGTTACAGGCCACTTTAATAAGCGGCCTTCCTAGTTTGCAGGCCATATATTCAACAAATTGAGACTTTCCACATCCGGTGGGTCCCTTTAGCATCACCGGAAGTTGATTTTCGAAACATTTCAAAAAGATCTCTTCCTCAAGATTGCTTTTTAAATAGAGAGGAAGAGATGTTAGATCATCTTTACTCAGCTCCACGAACTTCTCCTACGGGTGCACCGAATCGTATAAAATTATATACAAACGCAATAATCCCAATAGTAAATAAACTTGCCGCCAAAATTAGACCAAAGAAATGAACCTCAATTTCTTTTTGGACGAGCAAGAAGTCGAGACCCATTTTTCTTTCTAAATAAACTTGTGCAATTCCTGCAACTCCAAAAGCAATGGTCATTGAAACCATTCCGATATTCGATGTCCAAAATGCAAAAATGTTTGTTGAGGTGTCGGCCAGTTTTCTTCCCGTTAAGTAAGGCATACTATAAGTAATAATGGCCAATACCAAACAAGCGTATGCACCCCAAAATGCTAAATGTCCGTGCATGGCCGTTACTAAAGTTCCGTGCGTGTACAGATTTACTTGCGGTAACGTATGGGCAAATCCTAAAAATCCCGCTCCAACAAAAGACATTACTGCAGTCCCCAGCGTCCACAACAAAGCTGTCCTATTGGTTGACGACTTTCCACCTTTTTTTGCCATTGCTAAAGCGTAAATAGCCATACCTAAAAAAGCTAATGGTTCTAGAGCACTAAATACTCCGCCAATCATGAGCCAATATCTTGGTGTACCGATGTAGTAATAGTGATGACCAGTTCCTAGTATTCCGCTTAAAAAAGTAAAACCAACAATTATGTACAACCACTTTTCGATGATCTCACGATCCACACCAGTTAACTTAATTAATAGATAGGCCATTATTGCACCCATAATGAGTTCCCATACGCCCTCGACCCAAAGATGGACGACCCACCAACGCCAGTAAGAATCATGAGTTTGATGATCCGTATTGATCATGCCCGGCAAATATAAAAGGGCTGCTGTTAACAGACCGAAAAACAATACAATACTCGTGGTCGTGTAACGATGCCCCTTCCATATTGTTCCACCAATGAGTCCAATAAAAAGCAAAACATCTACAACGACCAGATAGTCTAATGGTCGAGGTATCTCTAAAAACTTCCTACCTTCCCACCACTCGAAGTGAAAACCAACAATAGCCGTAACACCAACAATAACGAAAGCTATCAGCTGAACATAGGCCCATTTTATGGAGATGATCTCCCTATCGGCCTCTTCAGGGATAATGTAATAGGCGGCCCCCATAAAGCCTGCTAAAAGCCACATAACCAAGAGGTTTGTATGAGTCGAGCGTGCCACATTAAACGGGATCAGATCATGGAGTCCATCGTACCCAATATGAGCAAAGCCCATTAAAAATCCATAAACCAACTGCAAACTAAACAGCAACATGCATACTGCAAAAAACCAATAAGCCACTCTTTGTGATGAATATTTCATTACCTACTCCCTTTTAAACTGGAAAGAAATGCGGAAAGTTCTGCGATATCCTCTTCTGAAAGAGGCAATTTAGGCATTGTCGTTCCAGGCTTAATGGCCATGGGATCTTTCAGCCACTTTGTCAGATAGGTAATATCTCGCTGAGAACCAATATTATCTAGTGCCGGTCCAACTGTTCCACCTTGCCCATTTAAACTATGGCAGGCTACGCACATTTGATTAAATACTAAAGGTCGATCCTCCGTTTTTAAAACAACCTGTTCAAGCGACGTATCTCCGGTTGCCGTTGGTGAAGCTGATCTCACTAAGTCAGGCTTCGGAGGAAAGCCATTCAGATCTAAGGTACCAATCCATTTTAAGAATGCCGTCAAATCACTAATTTCCTCATCGGAAAAGTTATAATTCGTCATTCTTCTCTGGCCCGGATACATAGAGTCCGGATCTTTGAGCATCGCCTTTATGAAGGCCTCTCCCCGCCTCTCAAATACCTTGGTTAGTTCAGGAGCGTAATAGGCCCCTTCACCTAAAATTGTATGACATCCCATACAGTTTTTCTGTTCAAAGAGATGTTTTCCCCGAACAACCTCTGCAGTCATGTTTTTTTGATTTGTCTGCTCCGGAATCCTCTGAAACGTATCCACGGTTAATCCAACAAATATCAGAGAGAAACCTACCGTCCCTATCAAAAAAAAGGCCTTAGCCTGTGATTTAGAAAGCATATAATTCCCTTTGTGTTTTTATTTAGAATAATACTTTAAATAAGTTTCCAATATGATCTACGTCACTAAAGAGCAAACATAGCCATTCAATTTGAACCTAACGGAGATCTTGGACAGCCCGACCTATAACTATATTAAAAATAAAAGGCGAACTTTTTTTAAGGAACGTCGTACGTCGTCATTGGCAAAAAAAACACAAAAACGCAACAAAAAATATAGCCTGAAAGGTTGATCGGAGCTTTTAATATACCCTAAAGAATTCACCAACTGACATCCGGGCAAATGTTAAATTGGTGATTCCAATAATGGAAACTCTCTTTAGGGTATATTAAAATCTCCGACCGCTCACTGGGACAGTCCGATTAGAATTTAAGAAGCATTTGTAAATAACAAAATTCTGAGAGATCGGTTAAACCATTTTTCTCTAAATAATCTCCAGGACGAAAGTAGCCCCCTCCAAGTTGATAGCTGAGGTTTTCATCTCGATCATAGTTGAATACAAAATCAACTTCGTCACCTATGTCTTCCGAGTCATTCAAAGTCAAACCTAACGGCGCTCCAGAAAACGAAAATGCTGTCTGTCCCAAATCCTCTCTATTAAACTTGTTATAAGCAATTGTATGACTTATGGAGTTCGACCATTTGAAAGTCTGCTGGACGTTAAAACCTTTTATATTTCTACGACTAACTATATCCATGATTCCGAGCCATTTGTGACCTGTTGGAAAAAGTTGATTATAGTTTTTAGTAGCTACAAAGTAGCTCACTGCTATGTTCCCAATGGATCCCATCTGCGCTGCAAGCTCTGCATCAATTTGAAATTCATCACTATCCTGAATTGTCGATTCAACCCGGTATTTCACTGGACTAAGGGACCCAGAAAAACGTAGTCCGTAAGACAGAACATCGTTATCCGGGGTAACTGTACTGTCATGAAAGCTTAACAGATAAGCGTCAGCCTCTTGAACAAATTCGCTTTCGTATTTTCCCGAAAAGTAAATTCCGGTAAGGTCCTTGTCTCCACTGCCTCCACTATTAAAATTGTTTTCTGAAAGCTTTGCTGAAAAGACATCTAGATATGACTTACCAAATAGCCACTTCATTTTAAAGGAATCAAAGGATCTGCCAACTGTACTCCAACCTACAGACCCTAGCACGAGCTGGTCACCGTAGGCCAATTCTTGGCGACCTGCGGATAAAAAAACCTTGTCACTCTTAAACACTGGCACACTTATATAGGCCTGGTGAAGGCTCAAATAGGGGTCTTTGGTTGTTCCACTGACAGAACTGCCAAGTTCACTCTGCCCCCAGGGGCGTCCAAACTGAGGCTGAAAGAATAAGTGATACTCTTTTGACTGCGCCTTAAAAGCCATCCACATTCTTGTACTTGTAAATGCTCTGTAATCACTTTGGCTTTCATCAAAATCATAATTTGTAAGTGACTCATAGCGAATTCTCGCAAGAGAACTAAAGCTAAGGTCCATGGCAAATGAATTGAGACATCCAATATAAATAACTGACAACATCAATATTCTAATCATAATACCTTCTTTGAAAGTCTGTATTAAGTATATTGATTTACCTAAGAATCCTTGATGACCTAAATCATACAAAAGGTCTCTATTCTTCGTTGTCTCGAAAACCTAGAAATGTTACCGTCACTTCATGTCTTCAAATTTAAGAGAACTTGGGCTCATTTCTGAATTACGTGGCTTAGAACTGTTCCGCAGTTCTTCGGAGAATGATATTGAGCAACTCTGTAAAGATAGCCAAGTTGTTATTACTAACCACAAACAACTATTATTTAAAGCCGGTAGTTCTGCACAGCACTTCTATCTAGTATTAAGTGGAGCCTTTAAACTAACCAGACTTTCTCTTCAAGGTGAAGATACTATTGTTCATTTTTCATCTCCTGGCGATGTTATCGGGGCGTTCATAATGACTCAAAAAGATCCTAGGTATCCCATTTCTGGAGTTTCCATGGGGCCATCGAGATCACTTAAAATTCCCAGGACCAATTATCTGACATCATGGCAGAATAATATTGATTTAAATCATAAAATTCAAAATTCTCTTTCAAGCCGTATGACCGCATTGCAAAATCAAATGACCTTAAAGAAGTCCTCTCTACAAACAAAAATCGCCTGTCTTCTTATTCAGCTCGCTAACAAACAAACTGAAGACCAGAAGCAGTTATTAGTGCCCATTCCACTTACACGAAGGGAAATTGCCGAAGCTGTTGGCGCATCCGTCGAATCCGTAATTAGAATCATGAGTCTCTGGTCGAAAAGAGGTTATGTGTCTACGAACGAGCAGTGTATTACAATATTAGAAACAGAAAAAATCATAGAGTTAACTGAAAAAGACTGTTAAACAACAGCCACTTCATTATTTAGTGACTGCTTTGAGAACTTCCTCGCCAAATTAATTTCGAGTGCTTATCCAACCAAATCAGTAGAGCTAAAGAATACAAAATTATGGAAATCCAAAATACAGGACCGGCAAAAGTATATCCGCTAACCCACCTAAAAACGGAAGCCATACACAACAACACAGTGATTATTACAACACGCTTAGAGCTGAGTTCGTAATCTAAACTGAACTCGCTATGAGCCAATGTCACTCTCGTGGCGATCATTAGCGTTAACAGAGAAAAACCGCCAATATAAATTAAGTGAGAACTTGGAACCACTTCTAGCCCAAAGGTTCTCATTAAGTGTCCGAACACCAAAAAAACAGCAGCTGATTTCAAACCAGCACCAACAAAGGAAAAAACTGTTCCTTTTTTAAAAAGTCCGAAATCAACAATGGCGATGTAGAGTATTACGACAGTTCTCAGTAAATTACCGCTAAAAATTGAGCCAAAATACTCAAGGAAAAAGCTTGAATTCAAGAGTAAAACTTTAATGACCACTCGCCGATAATTCGGATGAAAACTCACTCCCGGACCCATCACTGCATTGGGTAACCGTGAGATCGCTGGAACCAATTTTGATCCTAAGCCAATGATTAAATTCAGTAAAAATCCTTCCCCTGAAAACAGAATTAAACTCTTTTCATCACCTAACTTCAAAAATAGAAACAAGCCAACAAATGCAGAAAGAAAAGCCGCGGGCATAAAAAGAAAGCCATCAAAAGGGAGTTTTCTAAACTTTAAAAATCGTTTAAGAATAAATACTATTAACAATCCCATTTGAAAAATATAAAGAATTGTAGAGAAACGGGTAAGATTAAAAAAATTTAGAATAACCTGACTAGTGGTCAGTAGTGCGACCAAACTGACCTCGATAGGATTCGAAAGATGAGTCGATGTCATCCTAGGAATTGCCGTCATTAGAAAACCAGCTACGAAGCACCAAAAAAAAGCAAAAAACATTATCTGAAAGTGTGCTTGCCGAGGGTAGAATGAAATCCACCCTTGGTTAAAAAACCACCAAATCAACACTCCCAAAGTCCCAAATAACACTCCGAGACTAAATAAAAGTTTATATGGATTGCTAACTACACCCAAAGCGCCTCCTTACTTTGCTAATAAGGCCCCTTTGAAAACCTCAATATCTTTAGATAAATTATCTATTTTCGCAATCACCTCGCCCTTTGCGTCAACTAATGCGATCACATTTGAATGCGAAAAATTTCCCTCTCCCAATTTTTTATAGTTTATACCCAGCACCACTGAAAGCTCTCTTGCAACTTTTTGCGACTTAGGTGAGAGGAAGGTCCACTCCTTTTCACTGAGCCTACGTTTCTTCATATATTTTTTTAAATTATCAGGGGTATCTCGTACATCATCAAAGGAGGCCAAGACCACATGTAAATTTTCAATTCCATTATTCCCAAGTAAAGTTTTAATTTGCTGAATCTTAGAAATGGTTACGGGGCAGGTGTGCTCACAGGACGTATACACCATACTAATCAAAAAAGGAGTTTCAGAGAAATCTTGCAACTTTTTCGGCTTATTGTTCTGATTTTGCCATATTTCATCGTATCCAAACAAACTACCTTCAGCCAGTACGACCGAATATCCCGTAAATATTGTTAAAATAAAAATAAATAGTCTTTTCATAAATCCCTCACACATCGAAATCCTAAATTCCAAATACTGCTTTTTCCATTTAAGCTGGATCGAAATGCAAATCTCATAAATGCTGCATAGTTTTCCTTATCACCAAATGACAAGGCGCCAGCTCCACAAAACATATCCTTATTTAAAGAACTATCTTCACGACTTTCTCCGGTAACAAAACTCGAATTAAAGTCATCCACCCATTCCCAAATCAAACCGTGCATATCCCAAACATCATAAATATTTTTGTATATCTCACCCACGTTCTTTAAGCCGTTTGTGCGTGGCTCTCCATACCATTCAAGAATTCTCTTCAAAAATTCAGGATCTTTATTTGCATCCTTTTGAGTCTCTGAAGCCGCAGCCACGTATTCCCACTCATTTACTGAGGGCAACCGCATACCAAGAGAGTCACAATAAGCTCTAGCGGCGAACCATGAGATAGAGGTCATTGGAGTCGATTTGAATTTGACGTCGAAATCAATTCCATCTAGATACCCCTTATCCGCAAAGAGCTTATTGACGTTATTGGCTTGCCATTTTGGATGCTTCTTAAGGAATTGGGTATATTCAAATTGGGTAACTGCTTTATCCATCATATAAAATGACTTTACGGGAAAACGAGGAAGTCCTTCATTATTCTTAGTAGAGTCATTTTTAACTGAAGCTAGCCAAATAGCTCTTACTTGGCCAGCAGGGATTTGGATGAGCTTTGCATCAGCTGATGGACTCAATCCAAGAATAATTAAAAAAATGAACTCGAATACTCCTGTCACCTTAATGCTCACCGAGATCTGTGGACTTTTCAGGAACTGCCTTTACATCCCTAGGTTTAATTGTGTTCTTTTTATTACCCCAAGAATTGTACACATATGTCAAAACGTTAGCTATATCTTCATCTGACAGATCCAGTGCCGGCATTACACCATTATACACTTCACCGTTCACCCTTATTTCTCCACTTAATCCATTTTTAACTGCACTTATGGCCTGTCTCACATTGGTATTTAACCAATCCGAGTTTGCTAATGGTGGGAAAGCTCCTTTAATACCTTTCCCATCCGGCTGGTGGCAAGCAGCACAGTTTTGTAGAAAAATATTTTTTCCAAGCTTTAACTGGTCATCTAAATTTTGGGCTAAAGCAACTTCTTCTTTTTCTTTAATCTTTTGTATAGCTCCTCCTTCCGGAAGATAAACATTGTCAGCAGTTTTTCCAGAATAAATTGCCTTATTCTCGGGACCTTCAACTTTTATGAGACCAAGGGACCCCTTATTAAAAGTTCTAAAAATTGAATGATCAACGAGAACTAAATTTCCTGGAACTTCTACTTTGAATTCTACAATGGCTGCGCCCCCGGCTGGAACCAACGTTGTTTGAATATTATGGTTAGGTACACTTCCCCCTTCTGGAAATACTGTATCGAAAATTTCACCAATAACATGGAACGATGAAACTAGATTTGGCCCTCCATTACCTACAAACAAACGAATGGTTTCCCCTACACCCGCTTTTAGGGCATTCTCCCCAGTCATGGAATTTGTTGAACCATTAAAAACCACATATGTCGGCCGTTCATCTATAGCTTTTTCCATGTCAAAGGGTTGATATCCTTGGATTCCAAACTTTCCTTTTGTGTAGAAATCACCTTGCATGACATAGTATTCACGATCAACCTTAGGCAAACCTTCACGTGGCTCTACTAAAATTAAGCCATACATCCCATTAGCGATATGCATTCCAACAGGAGCCGTTGCACAGTGATACACAAATAGACCTGGATTTAAAGCTTTAAAAGAAAAAACACTCTCATGCCCTGGAGAAGTAAACGATGCTGCTGCCCCGCCACCAGGTCCAGTCACTGCATGTAGATCAATGTTATGAGGCATTTTCGAGGAAGGATGGTTTTTAAAGTGAAATTCAACTTCATCTCCTTCCTTAATACGAATAAAGCTTCCAGGAACAGTTCCACCAAAAGTCCAAAAGGTGTACTCAACGCCTTTTGCAATATTCATTTTCTTTTCAATCACTTCCAGATTCACAATTAGTTTAGTATTGTGTTTTCTTGCTATTGGCGGAGGAACATTGGGAGGCGCAGTCAAAACTGCTACTTCCTGTCCCTTTATCTCCGCTTTTACGTTTTGATCACTTCCTCTCTTTAGTTCGTTACAACCGCCTAAAAGCACTGTTCCAAACATAGCCCCTAGTATAACTTTTCTCATGACCCGCTCCTTTTCATTTTTCAATCTTCAATTAGCGTAAAACATCCAGTAAAAATGCTATATAATGTGGATCAGATCATATCTAATTTATTTAAAATATAATACAAATATTCCAGATAAATAACTTTTGTGGTTTACGCTCTTTAATTGTGGATAAATCATAATTTTTATAAACTGATCCCTTTAATTTCCATGACTTCCACAAATTCCACAGCAATTGTCAAGGGAATTCGATTTATTCTTTAAAACCATGAGCTCATAGATTTCATTTTTAAAGTTTTCAACGCACTCTATATTTTGAAGTGCCAGGCTAGCCAATTGCTCTTGAACATTCTTAAATGATTTATTGGATTGAAAGACAACTCTATTTCCCTCTTCCAACCCCTCAATTATTGAAAAAATTAAACCACTTATAAACTTTTCGTTAAATAATCGTAAATCTATCGTCATCTCTATTCGTTCTCCTTTTGAATTTATACCATCCTTATTCTAATTGCTTTGAGAAACGAATGATTATGACGAAAATCATATTTACTATACACATTTACTTGAACCACAATCTAAACACGTAAAACATCCCTCCTCTACTCTAAGGTTTGAGCTATTACAGTTGTAGCACTTAATATGTTGTATCTTTTTAATATAGCTCTTAAGTGTACGAGCAATGGCTTTGGAAAAAGAGTGAATGGTTCCCTCACTTTTAAGCAATTGGTCTACAATAAACTCGATATCTGTTCCATGTCGGAGAGCCGTGGATATCATTCTTGTCAGTGCCTCTTGCTCGTCGGTCTCAAAAAACTGCCGTATGTCTTTTAAAAGCCAACCATCAGCAGTTTCTAAATGATACAATCCTGCGGACTCTTTGATGAGTTTTCCTCGCTCTATACTAGAAGATAGATATAATGATCCTTGCTTTAAAGCAAAAACCTCATAAGGAGAATCATCATACAGACCCACCAAGACCAACCATTGGGTCTGGTGGCTTTTCACACGAAAAATATCGCAGCTTAACTCTTTCGGTCTCGGCATCGCTTTTGTTTGCCAGTTTTTGCCCCCAGTTGCTTCATTAGTTCTTGCCAACACTGACGCCATTGTACCTTCACGATAAGTCGTGCATCCTTTAATGGTACCGGTTTTATAAATCTCCCAATAAAGATCCTTAAAACTTTCGAACGTAAAGTCTTTCTTTAGATTAACTGTTTTTGATATCGCCGAATCAACATGCTTTGAGAACACTTTTAGAGTTTCAATGTGATCTTCAATTTTAAGATCATGGGCCGAGGCCGCCCAATTCGCTTCTGGATCCCATGAATTGTTTTCCTTATGAAATCGTACTGCCCAGTCCATAACGAGAGTTTCTTTTAAAAGGCCGCGATTTCTATCAATCTTCCAGGCGACTCCTTGAGAATAGGTTTTTAACAAATCTTCGTCACCTTCTTTGACCCATTGCCAAACGGCTCCCTCCTCAAGTTCTTTTGTCATCCAATCAATGCTTTTAGGAACCTTTAGTCCCTTTGGAGCAAAAGGTTGCATGGCCGTCCTGATATACTCAGGGGAAAAAACAGGCTCTACCCCGCCGGATACATTGTTTGCAAGAACAGAGCTATTTCCCGTAGGCTGTATCGACAATAGATGACTGTTACGTATTCCATTTTCTGAAATTAAGTCCTGAACTGAAGAATCTAATTTTTTTATGAAACTTCCTTTTAAATACATATTCTTATCAAAAAGAGGAAACGCCCCTTTTTCTTTTGCTAGCAAGGAAGAAGCTCTATACACTTCATTCATCATAAATTTTGAAAGCTTTTCTGTCAGTTGCAAGGCAACATCTGATCCATAACGAACTTTCATCATCATCAGAGCAGATGCATATCCCATTATTCCTAAACCTATTCTCCTTTTCAGTTTTAAACTTTCTTGATTTTCCGGTAATGGGACAGAAGTTATATCGTTCACATTATCTAAAAATCGAACAGCTACTGGAATGTACTTTTTAAGTTTTTTGTAATCCCAATCTGTCTTTTCATTCGAAATAAATTGAGTCAAGTTAAAGGATCCAAGCAAACAAACTCCACCAACAGGTAGAACTTGCTCGCCACAGGGATTTGTTGATTGTATGTACTCTTCGTAATATAAATTGTTCCAACGATTTATTGTATCTACGAACAGCACACCTGGCTCGTTTCGCTGATAAGTTGATCGCATTATCAATTCCCATAACTCACTGGCTTTTTGAAAGGATTTATACACTTTCGTTTTATAGCCATTACTCTTCCAATTTTTAAGGTTGCCATCCCAAAATTTCCGATAAGTCTCCTCCTGCATTTCATAATCAGGAAATTCCAAGTCCCAAGGTAAATCTTTTTCTAAGGCGTTCATGAATTCATCTGTTATCAGCACGGACATATTAAACTTGGTCAAGCGACCTGGCTGCTGCTTCGCCGTAATAAACTCTTCAATATCGGGATGCCAAATAGACAAAGTAACCATTTGCGCTCCCTTTCTAATTTTGTTTTTTCCCTTCCCCATCTCCTTTGATTGTCCACTTCCTGAGGTAATCACCGAACTTTGAGTGTCCCACATTTCTAACAACTTCACTGCCCCTGGAGAATCCCCACCAATTCCATTTATGTAGGCTCCACGAGGTCTCATAACGTTGGCACAAAACCCATATCCACCTTCCGACTTGAGAATCAGCGCCTGCCTTTTTAATTCGTCCATTATACTTTCCATGGAATCTTGATTCTCGCCGCGAAACCCACTAACAAAGCAATTGATATAGGTGGTCCCTTTAAGGCCGGTTCCTGCATTCGAAGTAATCCTTCCTCCAGGAACAAACTTAAAGTCCTCAAGTAAATCTAAAAATTTTCTTTCCCAATAGGTCTGGTTGCCTTTCGATTCAATAGATGACAGATTTTTGGCTACTTTGGCATGCCGCTCGTTAATGTTCTTTTCATTTCCAAAACGATAGGTCTGATTAAAGACCTCTTCAGAAAAACTGTTGTGAAATTGAGTTTTATTTAGTGCTGGTCCGCTTATAAGCTCTCTTTGTCTGTCAATATCCATTCTTCCTCCCTGTATTTAACCCTTAGAATATATAGTATTAAAATTCAGACCTATGATTTAAATCATAAACTGTTCCTCTTAATAACCGAGCCACTCTTTCTAAACCTGAATTTGTTCAGCCTCTTCTAAATAGGCAGTACATGAAGCGAAAATACCCAATTACCATAGCCACTCCAATCTCGCGGATGGTTCAGAAAACCCTGGCGACTATGAGAAGGCCAGATCAGCTTAAAGAACGAATGATATTTATGTGAACTTCCACAATCAGGTTCTTGCTTCTTGATAATTTCAGACAAAAAGGATTGTAAGATGAAAGACAACGTCGCATTTGAGTTTTATCATCCGTATTTTAGTGAAGCAGTATATAAAAAATTGTACCAATATTTATAAACTAAGGAGTAGCATCAGATACCAATTCAATAAAGCAAAAAAAAAGGAGCCAAACGGCTCCTTTTTTATAGAAATTCTATCGAATTCTTTCTTAACTACTATTCTTCTGACTTACCACTTTCTTGAGAATTAACTGCTCCTGAGAGTGCGTCTCCAAAAAGATCACCAAAACTTGCTTTGGATGTCGAAGTCGCTTTTTTCACATAGTCTTCTACGTCTTCTTTGGCTTCACGAAGTTTGACCAACTTCACACTCAAACCAATCTTACGAGAATCTTTGTCGATAGTGATCACTTCTGCTCGAACGGAATCACCTTCTTTTACGACATCTTCTGGTTTTTCAATCCGTTTTTCAGAAAGTTCGCTGATATGAATCAGACCTTCGATGTTCTCATCAAGGTTTACAAACACTCCGAAGTCTACCATCTTAGCGATCGTTACCTCATGTTGTGAACCAATAGGGAATCGCTCTTCGATGTCCGTCCAAGGATCGGCATCTAATTGTTTGATACCTAAGCTGAAGCGCTCATTTTCGATATCAACTCCCAAAACCACGGCTCGGATAGGATCGCCTTTTTTGTAGACTTCCGATGGGTGGTTCACACGTTTAGTCCAAGAGAAGTCAGAGATGTGAACAAGCCCATCAATACCTTCTTCGATACCAACAAAGATACCAAAATCAGTAATGGATTTCACTTCACCTTCTATGATCGTTCCAGGAGCATAAGTCTCTTTGAGTCCAACCCAAGGGTTTTCTTCAAGCTGCTTCATGCCTAGGCTGATACGACGGTTTTCCATGTTGATTTCAAGCACGATCACTTTCACATTATCGCCCACTTTGACAACTTGTGAAGGATGCTTCACTCGTTTTGTCCAGCTCATTTCGCTGACGTGAACCAAACCTTCGATGCCCTCTTCGAGGCGAATGAACGCGCCGTAGGACA
>JAGRAG010000117.1 GCA_020435025.1 Bdellovibrionales bacterium
ATGGTTAAGTTGATACCTTTTAGAATCCTGCGGACTCCATCATAAGAGAACTCAATATTTTTAAACTCAATATGTCCTTTTAGTTGCCGTATCTGTTTAGCTTCATTGCTCACAATTATTTGAGGCTCTGTATCTAAAACTTCAAATACTCGGTGTGCTGAACTCGTTGCTCGATTAACCATTCTCGCCATCTGACCAATCACTTCAATAGGCTGGACAAACATTCCCATATAGAGAATGAAGCTGATGAATGTACCAGCACTAATCCCTCCTAAAAAAGAAGTGGTGCCGGTCCCATCGATTCCGTTAAGAACTCGAGGGAGTCCCACCATCCAAACAACGACTACTAAAAATTGAATTCCTAACATCAATTTCGGCCAAAAACTGGTCCACTCTACGTGGATAGCCTCGAAGTCTTGCATGACATCTTGGTTTCGTTCCTTAAATTTAGCTGTTTCTTCCTTGCCTTTGTTAAAAGCCTTAACCACGCGAATACCTGGAATCGTATCCGAAAGACAATCCGTCAGACTAGACCATTTTCTCCAAGACTGGAGGAAAAGATCCTGCATCTTGTCGCCGTGAACTAGAATAGACCAAAGAAATAAGGGCACGGGTAGTACAACAGCGAGTCCCAAAAAAGGATCTAATGAAACAAGCACAACACCCAGTCCACACAGCATTAACAAAGAGGTCACAACCTCCACAACACCAAAGCCCACGAAGTCCCAAATTCTATCCGTATCCGAACCAACACGACTGATAAGACTGCCCGTTTGCTTTTTAGAAAAGTAACTCAAACTTAAGGTATGCAAGTGGTTATAAACCTCATCCCTTAAATCCCTAGCAACTTTTTCTCCAAGTACGGACATTGTTCTTAAACGAATCCATGCAAAAAGCTCTCGCGCCAAATACGTGGCCACTAAGGCACCGATAAACCAGTAGAAAGTTTCTAGACCTTGTTCCTTAGTTATCGATCCCGCCTGAAATGGACGAATCACACGATCCACAATCGCACCCGTTAACAGTGGAGGAATCAGACTAACCAAGGTCATCGTACAAGCCGCACCGATACCTAAACCTACAGAACCTTTATAGCGGCCCAAATATCCAAGAAGTCGCCAAATAACTGATAATTTATGGCTTGCTACCGAGGCCTGTTGGTCCTTAATAGGTGCCAATAGCTGCTCCTGATAGACATCCGTATTAGACTTTTCCAGCTCCTGATCAGCAAATTCTTCACCTCTTTCTTGATACGAAACTTGCTGTTCCAGCAAAAACTTAATCACACCCATAGATCGAGACTGTCGATGAGAGTATCGCAAAATCAATAACGTACTCGCTTTCGAATAAAGGGCCAGTCTGTGACAACTTAACCCCATATATTCTTTGACTTCCGATATCTTTTGACGATCGATCTCCTGCCAAGTGCTTTCTATATCTTCTTCAGCAAACACGACTCTCTCTGCTGTGAGAAGTATCCAAGCTCGAGCCATCCGAAATTGAGAATTCAAATCCACAAAAGCATACGCGAATATGGAGCCTTTTCCCCAAAGATCTTCCGTTTTCTTCAAAAGCCAATTTGGAAGTTCTGTCGGCTGATCAAGGTATTTCTGGATCATCTGGCTTTTGTTTAAAGTCGAATGATTTTGTTTAAAATAAGCCATTAGTACTGTCCTCCATATGTTGTTAAGCGATGTCTCGCTTTTTCATAGTCAATCTGTTCCCATCTATTTTGAGATCTAGCCCGATAGATCTCTTCAGCTCTGAAGAGCCAACGTAATATTTTTTTGCAGGCGAATCTTAAGCGTTTCATTGTCCGCTCTCCTTTCCTCCCCGCACTGGGGAGCACATTTGTTAAATCAATTCCACGTAAGTGGTGGTCTTTAGGCATAACGCCATATACTTGTTGAGACATATTCAAACTCCCCGTCTGATTACGTTGTTAAAAACAAAGCCCTTAGAGAACGACTGAAAACAGCACGAACCTCAAGAGAACTAATAAAATTAAATTTAAAGAGTAAAAATAAAAGACAAGATCAGTTCGATCTAATACTGCTCTGACTTGTTTAGGATTTCTTCGTCACCCGAGTCGGACGCCGGAGGCAATCGCTGGAACGTTGTCGAACATTCTATCGAACACGAGAATTGTATTCATTTTTGCCTCCTTTAAAAAAGTGGTGAATTAAAAAGTCACATCGTGACATACAACCGTTATGACGTATAAACCGATTCCACGTCAATAGATAATTTGAATTATTTTCTTGTTACGATTCGAAAGGAACCAAATAAGTTATATGGAAGTGCTTTTTATAAGACCTTTTTTTGTTTTAAATAATATAGATGTCTTTTCTCATTTTAATTGAATCAAATAGATCAAATTTTTTAATTAGTTCCTCATAAATTATTTCGACAAAAGTCTATAATCCTTTCGACTCTCTTGTGTGTTCCCTCTAAAATGCCTTTATGGAAACAATTATTATATCTCTCGCTCTACTATTTTTTCTTGGACACGCCCTGAATTGGGTCTTTATTAAAACAAAAGTCCCCGACTTACTTATCTTGGTTGGCCTTGGCTATCTCATTGGTCCGGTATTCGGATGGGTACACCCTCACGATATTGGCAAAGTGGGAGGGGTGTTGGCGACAACAGCCCTCATTGTAATCCTTTATGAGGGCGGCCTGCACCTACGAGCTGCCGATCTGATTTCATCAAGTCTCCCGGCGGCTGGGCTTTCCTTAATGGGTTTCACACTTATTGCTGCCTTTTCAGCGACCATTGCATGGGCCTTGGGGGGACAGTCTTGGTCCCTCAGTATTCTTCTAGGAATTGGGTTGGGAAGCACCTCTTCGGCCATTGTCATTCCCATGGTAAAGCCTCTTTCTATAAGCGACAAAGCTAAAACAATTCTGTCGCTTGAGTCAGCATTTACTGATGTTTTAACAATCGTGATGTTTTTAGTCCTTGTCGATTCAATGACTTCTGGAGTTTTTAATCCTAACACGCTCGTTATTGGATTAGGTCCTAAAACTATTCAAGCCGGCCTGTTAGGTTTGCTTTCTGGAACGATATGGGCCTTTGTAAAAAAACGATTCACTCCCATTGTCTCAATGCCCTTTTCCGGAGAGGCGTGGGCACTTCTTACCTATGGAGTTATTGAAACCGCAGGATTTAACGGAGCTATTGGGGTCCTTGCACTAGGATTTATCTTAGCCAATCTTTCTCTTCTTCCTGAGTGGCTTAAGAAGTTTGTAAGTAAGCAGCCTGTTACCATCCGTGAACAAACCCTGTTAAGCGGAATTACTTTTTTACTTAGAACTTTTTTCTTTATTTATCTGGGAACACTTATTTCTTTTGCCGATTTCCATACCGTCTTAATCGCTATCATCTTAGCTCTAGGAATTGTTGTCACTCGTTGGTTGACTGTTTCATTTTTATTTCCCGGCGAAAAGTATTCGCGATTGGATGCAATGGTAGCGACCGCAATGGGACCTCGTGGTCTAGCTTGTGCCGTTTTAGCAACTATACCTGCGGCCAAGGGAATTCCTGGGGGGGAGTGGCTTCAAAAAATCATGTTCGCCTTAATTCCACTTTCCATACTGTTGACTGCAATTTTTGTTTCTCTGAGTGAAAAAAAGGCATTCCGAGACAAACTACAAAAATTATTTTCAAAATACTCTGAGTCTCTAGTTAAATCTAAAGAGCCTTCTTCTGGTCTACCTCTTGAGCCGGCGCCGCCTCAGTAACGAGGAACCACCATATCCTTAGGGCGCGATGGGGCCCTTTCTTTTTTCAATATCCGATGCGAGGGCTCGGATCGCCTTTTGCTGTTCTGGAGTAAAGCTCTCAAAAACAGAGCCCGGATCTCTTGCCAAAGAGTCCTTAAGGGCCTTACCATCCCCTTTGTGTTTTTTTATCTGAGTCTGAAAAATTTCGGCAGCAAGTTTATAGATTTTTTCTTTATCATAACTGTCTCCAATAAACTCCGCACTTTGATCTACCTTCTGTGCGGCAGGATTACCCCTTATAGCAGCCTCTCTCATCTTCGGGTTTGTTAAAAGCTCTACAGTTTTTTCCATTGCTGTTTGAGAAGCATTATCCCACTCAGCGCCTGCTGAAGCTCCTAAAAAAACAGAGACACACGAGACTACAAGTGTAAATAGAGATGTTTTTTTCATATAAATTCGTTCCCGTTAAACATTTTAAAGGATTAATGTCTTATTTTGAGACACACTATAAATGCTATTTACTATATTTTTGTCTAAGTACTCTTCGGACAAAAGCGAGAAAAATCAATAGGGGGAATGTAATAAAAAGAGTCTCTGATACCATTAAATCGACTCCTCTTTGCGAAAAAAAACCTTGAGTTCCAATCGGAGAAACCTTTACCGGAGTCCACGAAAAGAAATATCTGGTTGTATCAAAAGGAGAAAAGAAAGCGACACCTAGCCCACCATCGGTCAATGCATCAAAAAATCCATGTGATGCGATTATTAGAGAGAAGAAAAAAGACCAAAACCATTGTTCCTTCACTCCTCTTTTTTGCCTGGCTCTGCGCACATAAAAAAACCCGATCATCGTTCCAACAACAACCGCAAATAAAATAGAGTGGGTCATCCCTCTATGCCCCCATAAGTCTCCATATTTAATACCAAATCGAAAGCCAATGACGTCCAAGTCAGGAATCATTGAGCAAAGCATTACATAAAACCAAAACCTATAAGTTTTCACCTCTGCAGTAAGAGCTTTTCCAATAATGAGAGCAGAAATTCCATGGGTGATGATTGTTGGCAAACTAAACTCCTTTAATAAAGTCACTAATGAGGGCCACCTACCAAGCGATCCTCTTGGAATCTAAAACAGATGGTTTCACTTTCAACTGAAATTTTTTGGGTCGCTGCAATTTGTGTCACTCTAGGAATATTATTCAAATAATTTTCTATTGAAATCAAACACAGTGAACCTGGGATTGGTCTTTACCTTGCAAATTGGTTGGTGTGGTACGTAGCCAGGGCAGTCCTTCTGCCGGCCAGGTAGAGGTTTTAGTGCTGTTTAATTCCTTTCCCCTCCCCCCTTAGGAATAGCGCTAAGACCTCTACAGGGCTCTCCTTAACAGAGCCCTGTTTTTATAATCCTACCCTTCAGATTCATCAGACATAGGAAAGAGTTGAATATTTAACTGAAAAACGCGGTCGCCTTTAGAGCTTTCTCTGGCGATACCGAATTCTTTGTACCACTTTCTGCGAAGCTGCCGAATTTCAAATTTCAGCGCTTCAAACTCTTTTTCAGTCAGAGCCATAGTGAACGCACCAAATTCTCGATCCTCGGGAGGATCTTGCGCAAGAGATTCTAAGCCTAGGTAAATTAGCTCTGCCTGAAGCTTGCGGACAAGCTCTACCGGAATCTCACCCACAGGCGCAGAAAGCCGACCTCTTACTAAAGTATCATTTTCATAGTCATGAACTAAATCACCATCTTCAAGCAATTTAGAAAGGGTTTTACGGATCTCATCCGTACTTGCACGCCCCTTTAAAAGCTCACGAATTTCTTCCTCTTTAAAACGAACGCTTTTTTGATCCACCAGAGCCTTTATGGCCCAACCTACCCAACTGGGGATGCTATCCCAAATATCCGCATCAATTTCTCCCGACTTGATTTTGTTTTTCACTCGAATGTCTGCAAGAGCTCGCAATTTTCTATTGCGCTCAAGAGGGTCTTTCGCCTCTCCGTAGTGAACCAGAGCCTTAAACTCGATGGCTTCGGAACGAGTGTGAACCATCGCCTTAGAAAACTTTTTTATCATTTCATCAGATAAGTTTCGCTGCCCATCAATGATCAACTTTAGGTAATTGGGACTTTTGATATCCGCAGCCGCACTAAAAGCAGCATAGGAATACGGCCGAATTTTCGAACTTTGAGTGCGCTTTTTAAACTCAAAATATTCTTTCAAATAAACTCGAAAGTCTGTGAACTTACCAATTGCCGGCGGCAAGCTATCTATTGGTTCTTGTTGCTTTTTCTCTCGACTGATTGTCTCCACAATACTCCCCTCACTCTGAACATATCTTTCCAGTCCGCATTCCCTCTGACAAGAAGAAATATGAGTTTACAAAACTCTGTCCATTAGGAATTGATTTGAAATTTAAGAAATCGGGCTATTTCTTAAAGAAATATGTAAGATCAACAAAGTGGCACACTGCGTAAGGCTTGGTTTCAAAGAAGAACAGCACCAACGACACATCCCTCGTTTTAAGCACGATAAAAGGCACCTTCAAATTGCGGTTGAAAATTCAGATAACTAAAGGGTGCCTTTTAATCCTTTAAGGTAGAAAAGCTTGAGGTTGCAATTCGATGACCGGTAGAATTCGATCATCTCCGAAATCAACTCTTAATGGTGATGTAATTGGGCCTAAAAATTGAAAATGAATACTTAATGCGCCCTTGCCATTATTGAAAATCAGCTGCGGCGAATACAGTTGGCTGCTACGACCCAACTTAGGGTTCAGCTCCGTTAAAAAGGAACTCACGTCAACTATTGCAGCGACCTCTTGGCCAAACTCTAAATTGACGGGTTCATCTCCCTCCATCACTCGATACAATGGACCTCGAAAATAGAACATGTCCGACGTGACTTTTAGGGGAAACATCGAGACTTCAAAAAATGAAGCTCCATACGCTACAGCTGAAATAGCCAAGCCCATTTTTCCAAGTGCATCTTGTCCTTCTGGAATTTTGGGAAATTCGATACTACGATGATTCCCCTCGGCTAAGGCCTTACGAATCAAGTTCGCACGCACACTGGTGTTGTCCATTAGTTGCATAAAATTTTTCTTAGCAATATTTATCTCCGCGTCTATAGCTTCCTTCGTTACTGAGGCCGTCCATGCGCGACCATCTCCGAAACTATGAGAAAAATACACCCGCTTACAAACTTTATCAGAAATCACTTGTTCTAAGGTAACGATCGTGTTTTCGCAAGATCCATTGCTATCTACACAGATTAACTTACCTCTAAATTCATATTTCGTATTGCTTGTGTACGTTTGTCTTAATGTCGATACAACTTTTTGAGCCCCTCCGATTCCAACAAGATCTCCTTCTAAACGAAATCTTTCCAGATCACCCGCATTAAAAACATCAAAATAAACAACTGCTCTTCCCTTTGGCTGACCGGTATTTTTATAAACCTTGACGGTTGGTTGCATCAAGTGAGCCGCTAACTGCAAACTTGCAGCTTGCATTGAAGGCTCCTGACAACGAATGAGTGATTTCAAAAAAGCCATAACTCCATTTTTCCGACCTGTCGTAAAGCGCCGACCAGACTCAGGCTCCACTCCACCCGTGAACGGATCGTGAATGGACGTGTGCAGTTGAACATTACAGCTTTGTAGTTCATTTGTTGAAGTCGGCAAGTACGTAATATCGAGGGGCTTGCCCTTTAAATCTGCAAAGCTCTCGGCTACGACCGAAGCTTTCATTTTTTCATCCCGCATTCTAGGATGCAATTCTCCGGAAAGAGTATTTGAGGAATCATAGTATTCTATGACAACCCCATCATGCTCATTATTTCCTAAAATTTCAGGCACCTGAGGCTCTTGATCCGATCTTTCTGGATGTCCCTTTTCAAAAACTCTTTCATCTTTTTTATAGGTATGGCGCCTCTGTCCATCTCGAGTGACCTTACCCCGCTTATCCTGCCCTTCCGGTAAATCCGAATGAGAACTCGGGTCCTCTGGAGCAACTTGGGCATCACCAGGAGCTGGCTTTTGCGGACTCTTCAAGCTCTTATCAGTCGGTGTGTCCTGAGGATCTCCTTTCGGTGATGTCTCTTGCTTTTCAGGATTTTGTGGTGGATGTGAAAGCGTCCGCTTTTCTTCTGTACAGCCCGTCGACACTAAGAAGACAAAGGCACTAAGAAGTACAAAAATATTTTTTTTGGACAAACAAAACATATTTTCTCCAAACACTTTTAAGTAGCTACTTTCAAAAAAAAACAGGCTCACACTAGCCTACAATTTCTTAAAGGTTAAAATTAAGAACGCTTCTTGCTTACAACTCACCTTTTTGATGGAATCATTTGGTAATTCATTAGGTCCATTTGGCGGCTTTATAACTTCATAAATGCGACACGTCGGCGAATATGAAACAACATCAGAAAGAATTGGAACTTCAGGAGGTGACACATCTATACGCTCATCAGGAAACGCCATTTGAATCCACATCTTCGGGAGAGGAGATGCCATCGCAACGGACATCAGTACTTGAATGTCTAAAGGAGCGTATGCAAAGTTTAAGTCAGGAGAAAGAACAATATCTCTTTTAGGATCTAGAGACTCTTCTACAGAATAACCATAAATTTCAACCATATTTTTTTTAGCCCGCGACACATACTCCAAAAAAAACTCGGGAGTTTCCGACTCTGATTCGAATTGGGGCTCCGAAATCACGGGAGGAGCAGCGAAACTCATTGCAGAACCTGTAACAAAGCCCATCGAGTCAGAAGAAACGGTTTCTTCATCATCCAAAGCCTGCTCGCCACTGTCGTTCTTGGAAGCCATTGCCGTTTTCAATTTAACAAACTGCTTTTTAATTGCACTAGATATATATATGTCTGGGATAACAACTCCACCAACATTTCCCGTGCTTATAATCATAGATGATAACTTAGTGCCATCAGCTAAAATCACAGGGTCTCCTACCTTGAGTTCTCCCAGTGGCCTTTTAGGTATCTTTAAAAAGTAGTTTGAAGAAGAGAGTTTTGAGCTCAATTCCTCTGGAATAGAAAAGGCTTTAGGAACACTGTCCTTCCCGGCTACCAACACTTTATAATAAAGACCCACGATCTTAGGCATTTCCTGGCTTGTTGATCTGTACATCTCCCAAGTCTCACCGCCCTCTTTTCGAAAATTAGAAAACTCGAAGTTTCGGATAATTGACATGGAAAGACTTAATCGCACAGTATCAGAAGAATCCACCACGGGAGCGTCATCAGCAAAGGCCACCCACTGAAATCCGATAAGACCTACTAAAATAAAACTGAGTAAACTGAATTGCACAGAAAACCTCCAGAAAGCCAACGTTGCAGCTTTAAGGCCAAGTTTCAGAAGGGTTTTCAATTTAAGTTATTTTTTATGAAGTGATATTAAACGTTTATCAAAGAGGACCCGGTCGGCCAATAGATCCTGCTTGCACAAGTAGCGAAAGTGACATTATTGGCCAACACCCACCAAAAAATTGTCAACTAAATAGAGCTGATGGCCGTAATACAGTAGTCATTAAAACGAGAGTAACTGACCTGAATGAATCGACCACTCTTCATAGCCTCTCTAAGAACATTTAAGTTTTCATCTTGGACTAAGCGACGGCCATCCTGGATTTCTCCTTCTGCACTCGACCCACAAAATGTAAGAATCAGAGCTTCTTCAGGCGATCGTCCTTCCTCAAGAGATTTAATTTTTATTTTCTCACCGACAGCAATGGCCTTAATCGAAACCGTCTTTGTTTCCTCAGTATCAAAAACATCTGCCTGAATAGAGTTAATGTTTAAAAGAAAAACCAAGAAAATCAGTATGGCATGATGCCAGTTCATAATTACTACCCAACCCTCGTAAAAAGCAAAATTACGAGCCTGTTAATTTCCATAAAGTCTTTACTGGATATAGCTTTTCTCACGCCACAGTCAATGAATACCTAAATGTTTTTTACGACTTCGATCCGACCCAGTCACACATTTAAACATCTGAATTCACACATAAAATATAAATTTGGTAGCAAAAATGGTTCCCTTTTCTTGTGAATGAGTTTCTAAAAAAGAATAGATGTCCTCATTGACAAAGAGAGGGTGCCTTTTTTTTTGCTTAAAACAGAGCTCCGACTCCTTCGCGAATTAATTGCGGCTCTGACTCAGTGAAGTCGATAATTGTGCTTTCCCCCAGAAATTCAATCTCTTCCGGGTCTAAAATAAGGTCAATTTTATGGGAAAGACCTTCTTCAATCAAATAAGAGTAAATTGGCATTTCATCACCAAATTCGAGCATCTCAGGGACAATATTTGTAGATAACAAACCGTCATTGTATTTTTCTAAAAAGATCTGGATGAATTCTCCAGGCGGAAATCTCAATCCCACTTGTTGATCCGTCTTAGAGGCTTTGAGATGTTTAGTAATTTTTTTTGTAGCATTAAAAATAAATGTATAGCAACCAGGAATATGAGACTTAATCTGACGAAAAATATGACTATCAATGACAGCAACATCAGTAGCGATAGATATATTCGGACAGAGTAAACTAAAATGTTTAGATTTCTCCTCTCCTTTTAGTTTGTATAAACGATCCACTCCCTTTTTATGAAACGGAGAACAACAAATAACCCAATTTGTATCCGTAGGCAAACAGACCAAACCTCCCTCATTGATAAGCGAGTAGGCTTTTCGCAAAATACGATCATTAGGATTATGGGCAATCAGGTATTCAATCATTTTCTTACTAGGCTAATCATTCAAAATATAATTGGTGGGATCAATAGGAACCCCGTGAACTCTTACCTCATAATGAACATGCGGTCCAGAAGAACGTCCTGTATTTCCTACTGCGGAAATAACGTCCCATCGTTTCACTTTTTGCCCTACTTCCACAAAAATTTGTGAATTATGGGCAAAACGTGTCTTCACGCCATAACCATGATCAATAGCTACTAATTTTCCATAACCCGATTCATACCCCACGTAGGAAACGACACCGTCAGCTGGTGACTTCACCGGAGTTCCAGGAGGAGCCGCAATATCCAATCCTTGGTGCATCACCGGCTTGCCACTAAAGGGGTCGATACGATATCCAAATCGAGACGTGTACCAACCTCGAGCCGGCTTTATACTTGGTGTAGAGTTTAAAAGGCTTTCACGCTCGGAAAGGGTCTCATACAGCTCAATGATTCCCTGCTCACGCAGTCCCGATGTTTTTACCACCCGATCTATCCGGATCGACAACAGTGCATAGTTTTCCGTTTTGGCACGAGAGAGTTCTTTTTTAGCAATGTCTAATGGAGGCTTTTCAAGAAAGAGAGAGTCCTTACTCAAAAATTCTGAAGAGTTCTTCTCGCCGTCCCTATTAAATTCCAAGAAGGCCTGTCCAGCCTTTGGCGAGGAGCCCATCGCCAACTGTATTGTACGATCTTCTTGATCAACATCAGTAATTCGACGCAGCTTTGCTTCTGTGACCCGAATTCGCTCTAAACTGTTTTCCAAAGAATTCACTTTACTTTCAATGACTTGAAATTGTCTGGTTAACAAAGAATTTTCCGCTCGAAGTCTTTTGTTTTCCCCTGTCTCCAGTAGCAACCCTACATAATCTACAGCCATAGCCGAAAACAGAACAAACAAAATAACCGATAAAACTAAAACACCCTTTAACCACGAAGCGGCCAAACAAAAACTGCGCGTTTCGCCCCTTCGATTGCTCGAAACCAGTATCGTATAAGTTTTTTTATCCATCATAGCCCTAATTTTCACTCATCCGAAGACACAAGTTACGACGAAAATCACAAAATGTCAGAGAAAATCGCGCTTTAAACGATGAGACGTTCCATTCAATCTGTCACTTTAAAAACTATAACCGAGATATTATCATCTCCGCCAGCCTCTTTGGCCCGCTTTATACATGTTGCAACAACTTGGTCCTCTGGAGTATTTGCCAAAATATCTAATATTTCCGCATCACTAACCTGTCCTGTTAAGCCATCGGAACACATCAAATAGGTCTCTCCAGGCTCAACTATTCGCTGATATAGATCCGGCTGAACCGAGTCCTCAAACCCCACACTCCGCGTGATTACATTTTTTGCAACAGTACTTTCGATCTCTTCGATAGACATGGAGCCGGCGCGAATTTGCTCATTAAAAAGAGAATGGTCCTCGGTGACCTGCCACAGTTGACCCTCTTTAAAAAGATAAGCCCTAGAATCTCCAACATTTCCTATATGTAAGACAGATCCATGAAAATAGGCGACCACCATGGTTGTTCCCATACCACGTAACTCAGGCCGATCCACATTGGCTGTTTGAAAAATACGGCCACTGGCCTTGCTATAGGCTTTCCTAATAAGATCTTTAATGGGCTGGCTTTTTCCTTCGGATATGACCTTCTCAACAGTCTCAATGGCCAAGGCCGATGCAACTTCACCACCCTTATGTCCCCCCATCCCATCTGCAATGATATAGAGATTCATGTTTTGATTCACTAAAATGGAATCTTGATTATTTTTTCTTTTAAGACCAACGTCTGTGGCCCCCCAAATAGATAAATTCATTTTTAAATTTTACCGCCTGATTAATGTTGATCCAACAAAAAAAAACCATTCCACTTATCTAACTTATAAAAACTGCCGAAGAGATTTTAAGAGGTATCTATTGTCAAAAAAC
>JAGRAG010000118.1 GCA_020435025.1 Bdellovibrionales bacterium
CGACCGAACTCGCTTTTGAGGGGATGTTTAGGACTTATAAACCTTCTCAGGGAAATGATCCCCAATAAAAAAAGGGGTCGTTTGAAAAGCCCTAATTTAAAACTTCTCCGTTGGCAGCAAGCAGGTACTGATTTTCTTCAAAGGGAGTCCAACCCTCATCAGATAGAGGGAGACTGGAAACAATCACCACCTTTTGTGACTCACTTTGGGGATGAACTTCGAGTCCCAGCATCTTTGTTGCAGAGGCATTTCCTTTACACTCTCTTGTTAAAAAATGTAAGCCTGGTGGTCGGACTCTGAAGTCACTGGGCTGTGTTCGTTTGTTAGCAAATGCTAAAAGAACCTCTCCGTCGGAATACACAATATTACAGGGCCCCAGTTTCGACCATGGATCGCAAGATCTTTTAAACAAAGAAAGACGCTCTTCAAAGGTCGGGACCCGCTCTTGCCAAATGGGAAACAATGAATTCATCAGGGAACAAAAAGCCATCTCTGAATCGGTCGTACCAATTGGTTTGTAAGGCTGTCTCGTAAAATCCACAAACTTTTCCAACCCTTTTAAATCACCATTGTGGGCAAAAATGTGGCGACGCCCTCCGAGTTCTCTTTGGAAGGGCTGTGTGTTGGCCAGCATCAACTCTCCTTGAGTCGCTTTGCGAATATGGGCGATGGCCAAAGAGCACTGAAACTCTTGCTGTTTTAATAACTCTAAACAATGACTTTCACAGGCAGGCTCAAGCCCTCTAAAAAGATGAACATCCCAATTATCATAATAACCAACTCCCCAACCGTCCGTATGAGGGCCAGATTCTCCACCATGCCGTGCAAACTCCTCTAAAGAGAGCGTCATTGTCGCCTGTTTAGCCATAGACATTGCTAAAATTTCACACATTTTTAGCTCCTTTTTAAGCTCATCGTATGGCACAAAATCTAACTTATCTCTTACTTCATGCTCAGATAGCCCTCAACGGGAGGCCTCGCCATGAATCTCTGCACCGCAGTTGCGGAACTGGGCGTGAAGCAGGAGGTAAAATAGATTTTGTGCATTACGATATTTAAAGTCTAACCACCTATTCCTTTAATGGCAAAAAGGTATCCCCTTTCTTTTTTAATGAACTATACTATAATTTTTAAAAAACGAAGATGATCTTCGTTTTAAGGGGGAAAAATGAGTGTCACTCGGGTATCCACTTGGGCCCATTCAGCGAGCGGAAATAATATTGAACTTTTTCACTCCGGTGGAGTGACATTAATGGAGCTAAAAAATCCCATTTTATTTATAGGTGGAGTCCATGGGGATGAACCCGAAGGCGTAAGGCTTGCCGACGACACCTTAGACTGGCTCAAATCCCGACAGCAAACCAATGAGTGCCCTGATTGGATTCTTATTCCTTGTTTGAATCCCGACGGTTACAAAATTAACTCTCGAGTCAATGGCCATGGTGTGGATCTGAATCGCAATTTCCCATGCAAAACCTGGAGCTCTGATTACCGTGCCGAACGCTACTTTCCAGGCCCTCGTCCATCGAGCGAACCCGAAACCCAGGCCTTAGTCGAATTAATCGAAAAGCTACAGCCCTCAATTATTGTTCATTGTCACTCATGGGAACCATGTATTGTCTACTCTGGAAATACGTTTCCCAATTTCGTCGAGGATCTCCGTCTAGCTTCTGGCTATGAAGCAAAAGATGATATCGGTTACCAGACGCCCGGCAGTTTGGGAGAGTATGGGTGGAACACTCATCAAATCACCGTCATTTGCATTGAAGAAAAAGAAGGCAACCCTTTAGACTGTGTTTGGACAAGATTTAGAGATCCCATTCAAAAACTGTTTTCTGGAGTGTACTATAAAAATAATGAGTGAACTTCGATCCAGCGTTCTTATTATTGGTCATCCTTGCCCACAGAGCATTGAGTTAGGAGCCGATTTTCTCGAAGAAGCGCCCGAGAATCCACAAGACACACAGGCCTTTTGCAATGTGATTGCAATTCGAACCAGTGACGATAACTTTCATAAAGTCGACAACTTCCTTAAAATGCTAAAAGACTCTAGACCCCAACTACAAAAAATTCTGATTTGTGAAAACTTAGAGTACCACCGTCTTCAGAAACTTGTGAACGCAGGATCTGTCTTTCAAATCTTGAAAAGCTACTCACATCCCAATTTCGAACAGATTACCTTACAAGCCCTTGAAGCCGCCAGTTTACAAAAGCAAAGAAACGATCTACAAATGGTAGCGTCACAGCAAAACACACGACTAAAGTCGCTCACTAGCCAGCTCGAAGCGATGGTTTCAAAAAGAGGAAAAAACCTGATTCGATCTCGTAAGAGACTGTTAACTACTACAAAAAAAGTGACCTCCCTCCATAAAGCGCTAATGGCTATTCACAACGCCAATTCAATTGGCGAAATGGGAGGACTTCTTACTGAGGCCCTGTCTGATTATCTGGAGCTAGATTGGACGCGGATATTTTTCGCCGCAACAAGCAGCTTTTCTTCTCAAAATAAACCGGACACCATTGCCACCTTTGCCGTTCCGCTTCTTATTGAGTCTCAGTCTATTGGCGAAATCGTTTTTGCCAGAGCTTTAGAACGACCCTTTTCCAAAGAACAACAAGAATTTCTAAATCAAATTGCCGAAGGTGTTTCCCTAGCGATCAACCGTCTCACGAAACACGACCAAGCCGAAAGCCTTAAGCAACAATGGGAGGCCACCTTCGACGCTATTTCCGACTCACTTTGTATCGTCGATGAAAACTTCCAAATCCTCCGTTTCAATAAGGCCTACGCAAATAACGCCATCTCACGACAATCAGATTTTATCTCTAGGGATGCTTTTTCCACTTTCTTTGGAGAGAAGCAGCCACACGGCATGCCTGAACCAACCGACAACTTTGAATTTAAAACAGTTCGCCAAGAAGACAGCTACCAAAGCACTTTTTTAGTCTCCTGCCAGACAACGATGGAAGAAGAAAATTCGTCTAAGATTCGCATGATACTTTTTAGAAATATCACCGACGAGCTTCGAATGGAGCGACAGATTCTGGAATCCGCTAAAATGGCCGAAATCGGAACCATTGGAAGCAGCATTGCCCACGAACTAAACAACCCACTTGGAGGAATGATTTCATTTCTACAACTTATCAAAATGGACTGTTCTCAAGATGATCCACAGTTCGCAGACATTGACGAAATGGAAAAAGCCGCTCAAAAGTGTAAAGAGATTATTGAAAACCTATTAGGGTTTTCAAGGAGGAGTAATAGTTTAGAAGTTAAAGAAACCGACTTAAAAGAGGTACTACATCAATCTATTAAGATCACAGAATTACAAACGCGATCGAGAGGAATCCAGACTCAGTTAAAGGTTCCAGATGATCCTGTTACTCTTGTCGGATCGTTCAATCTTCTTGCCCAAGCCTTATGCAATCTTTTGCAAAACTCCTATGAAGCTATCTATAGTATTGTTCAAAATAATCCCCGGTATGATGGGCATATTGAAATTTCACTTTGGCAAGAAAAAGATCAAATTTTTCTGACAATAGATGACAATGGAGCCGGGATTTCAACAAAACACATTTATCAAATCTTTAACCCCTTGTTTTCAACAAAGAATCCGGATTCACACTCAGGTTTAGGTCTCACCGTCGCCCAAAAAATTATAAAGGACCATGGTGGGACCCTCGAAATAATTGCCCGTACTGAGGGCGGAACCCAGGCAAAAATTGCATTCCATCGTCCAGAATCCTCGACGTAGAGACAAGTTTTTGACATCAAAATTTGACACCGTCAAAGGCTTTACCCTACCATAAAAAGAAGAAGGGCTTCTGGCAAACAAAAGGCTAGAGCCGACTTGAGAGATTCAATAAATTGTAGTTTCTCGTGCTATTCCAAGATGGAATTGCAAAGACGACCAGGGAAGGAGTCCTATGCTGTCACAAAAGATCCTAATTGTAGATGATGAAGCGAGTATTCGAACGGCGCTCTTTCGTGCTCTTTCTAAGAAGGGCTATTCCGCTCTTACAGCAGGATCTGTATCTGAAACTATGGACTTATGTAAAGGCGCCCAATCCATTAATTTGGCCCTCGTAGATCTTAGATTACCTGATGGTGATGGCCTCAAACTTATGCAACAGCTAAAATCCATTCACCCACAAATGAAAGTCATTATCTTGACGGGATTTGGCTCTATCGAGGCCGCAGTCGACGCCACTCAAAAAGGAGCTTTTCACTTCATAACGAAGCCATTTAATCTTGAAGAAGTGGTCAGCTTTGTGGATCAAACATTAGCACACCAACGTTTGGAAACAGAAAACCAACAGCTTCGTTCTGCTTTATACACTCGTTATCGCTTTGAAAACATTATTGGAAGAAGCCCGGAAATTAAGAAGGTCTTGGAGTTAGTCGAAAGGGTTGCCGATGCTGATAGCACCACGCTCATCACAGGCGCTAGCGGAACGGGAAAAGAACTTATTGCAAAAGCCATTCACTACAATTCTGCGCGCTCGCAACATCCATTTGTACCTATTAACTGTGGAGCTATTCCGAGTGAGTTGCTTGAATCCGAATTATTTGGGCATGTGAAAGGCTCTTTCACGGGTGCCGTAGCTAATCGTATTGGTCGTTTCGAAATGGCTAACAACGGTACGCTCTTTTTTGATGAAATTGGTGAAATGAGCCCCCACTTACAAGTTAAATTATTACGGGTGTTACAGGAAAGAAAGTTTGAGCCCGTAGGAAGTACCAAAACTCAAGAAGCCAATGTTCGAATCATCGCCGCGACAAATATTGATTTGGAAAAAGCTGTAGAACGAGGAGACTTTAGAGAAGATCTATACTACCGCCTAAATGTTATTCCTATAGAAGTCCCCAGTCTGAAAAATCGAGCCAGTGACATCCCCCTTCTTCTCCAGCACTTCTTACAAAAGTTTAATCTCTCATCTGGAAAGAAGATCACTCATTTTTCTCCGTCAGTGATAGAAACCCTATTCACCTATCCCTGGCCCGGAAACATTCGAGAGTTGGAAAACCTTGTCGAACGTCTCACTATTTTAAAAGGAGAAGGAACTATTGAACTGGATGACCTCCCTCCTAAATATCGATCCTCGACACAGGAAGTATCTCAAGACTCTGTCATTCATATTCCCGACAACGGAATGGATTTTAACTCTGCTGTTGATTCTTATGAAATTGCTTTGATTCTGCAAGCCTTAGAAAAAACGGGTTGGAACAGAAACCAAGCAGCCATTTTGCTGAAATTGAATCGAACCACTCTTGTAGAAAAAATTAAGAAAAAAGGATTGAGCCAAGAAATGGCAAAAAATGCGGAAGTTTAACTCCCATTTTGTTAAAATGAAATCGATCTTTCTAAATAGTGACCATAAACGAACCCCGGAAAATGGGGTCCGGTGATAATACCAACTACTTATACTCTTCCCATTAAATAATTACGGATTTTTGACGGGCAATCCGGCGGCTTTCCAGTCTCGAAAGCCTCCCATGTTGTAAGCCGTGTATCCTTGTTTTCTTAAAGATCGAACTATGGTGGAGGCCCGTCCGCCAACCGCACAATACACAACGACGGGAGTGTCTTTTTGACTGGCCATTTCTCCTAAAAACTTTTTCCATTCCGGGCCATTGGAACGAAAAGAGGAGGTGGGAACCCAACGCGCTGGCTCCGCCATTCCTGAAGTCAACTCATCTGCCTCTCGAACATCTAACACAATAGCTTTTTTTGTTTTCACCAACTCCACACCCTTTTCTGGAGTGATGCTGTTTTCAAAAGCCCATGTGCTCAGCGGGGCAACAAATACGAATAAAAAAAGAACTAGAAATTTCATAAGTCTCCTTAAATTTGATCACAAAATGTAACACACATTTACGGCAGAGCAAGAGTTTTACCTTGGGTCAGTAGCGAACTTCTCTTAAAAAAGTCTTACTGTTCACAAACCGCACCCTTTAATTTCGCAGGAATGTTCAATTGATTTAAAAGTCGTGATGCTATTTTGTGAGGATCACATACATTCAGCTTCGGGGCACGGCTCCTGCCTTGCTGCCATCCCGCCGGTGGCGGGACCGCCTCCTGCTTGGCAGAGCGCCCTTCGCTAAATGTATGTGATCCTCACAAAATAGCATCACGACTTTTAAATCAATTGAACATTCCTGCGAAATTAAAGGGTGCGGTTTGTGCTAATCAACACAAAGGTATCGCAGCCAACGGGACGGATTTAGCTGATTCGGAGAAAAGGATTTGCGCATCGTTAGAGCATAAATTTGATCATTCGACAAAGCCCAATAGTAATGATCCTGAAATTTTGCATTCAGAGTCACACCGCCTCCATAGTCCCCAGCCCGATCGATAATGGCTAATTCTCTCTCCGTCGGCAACCGCCCGTTCAGATCATCACAAGCCCACGTGGCCAGTTTGTAACTATGATCCAATCGTACTGCTGCATAAGAATCAATCACGTCAGATGTTAATACCGTTAATGTCTTGCCACGGCCATATTTGATTTTTGAAGGAAATGTCGTACCTTGAAAAAGTTTAAAAAGCTGATCCGCAACCGAATCGGCCGCAGATTGTGTGTCTCCCTCTCCTTTGAGAATTCTCGTTACACCATTTTTAACGTTCACGACATATAGAAAGATATTCCACTGAGCTTTTGCTCGTTCCGAAGTGGAAAAGCTTCCATATACAATGTAGTCTAATTTCTTTAATGCCGACGAATCAATTCGACCGGGCCTCATATTGGAGCTGGCATCACCGATAATCTCAATAGGACTGGTCGTGTGTCGAAAAGTTAAAAAGCGGTTTTGAGGCCGATAGTAGTTATAAAGCGCATCCAAACGAGCGTTAAAAAATCCTTCAAGCGCTACAGGAACCCTTTGCTGAGATCTCCAACGGTTTTTTGTGATCTGATGATCAAACGCCAAAACGATCTCTAAAGATTCGGCCCCATAGGCTCCAGCATTCATCAGTGATAGAGCCTGCTCGATGGCCTCCCATCTCAGGACACCCCTCGATCGGCCGTAGGCCTCTTTAAAGGCTTGAAGGTCGGCTCCCAAAATAAAAGGAATGGTTGGCCAGATGTACTTGGTATCCGAAGTGGAAGTAAAAAATTCGTCATGAACGCTACCTCTAGAAGGAGAAGTGACTAGGAAGAGAACAAACGCACTTGTTACAAGTCTCTTGAGCAAAGAAAATCTCATATTACCCCCTTACTGAGTACGGCGAAATCACTGTTCTATTGCCACCTTGATGCAAATTTCAGAAGAAATGTCTGTGTTGAAGGACTCATTTTTTAACAGCTCAGAAACCCCTTGTCATCCCAACTAACCAATTATTAGACAAGTCAGTGGAATCTACAGCCCTCAAGAATCTTTCCCTATATACATTTTTCCATCTTCTTGAAACATTTAAGAAAAACGGGTTATAACGATCTATATTTGAATTCGAGGTATATCATTAGAGCGCTGGCCTTTACTCTTTCACTGCTATTTTTACTGTTCCTGACGCCAATTGATCGTCAGGGTCTTTTTGACAAGTCCTCTGGACACTCGGCACCCTCTTTACTCCAGCAAAAAAAGAGTCTTTCTTTAACAAATCTCTGCTTTAAGGGTTCACCCTCTTTAATTCAAAAACTCTTGTTAAATTTAGAAGATCAGGGCCAAATTTCCCTACCAGAGGAATATGCCTTTGAAAGCGTTCAAATTCTTGGCTCGAAAATTGTCATTCAATTGTGGAACAGTTTTAAATACTATTTAAGTCCTCAGCAGCAACCGACTCTATATAGATCTCAGTTAGAAATTCTTCTCTGTCCAACGAAAAACTCTTAAAGTAAAGGAGTGACTTTGACTTTGACTCCGCAATCTCACCTAGCCTTTTTAGAAACCCTTGGACTCAATCTGATAGATCAGGCTTTAAAGATTGCTGATGAATCCTTTCAGATTTTTACTAAAGAAGATCAGAGTCCGGTTACTTCTGTCGATCTCGCTTTAAATAAGATAATCCTTGAAAAAATATCTGCGCAGTATCCTAATGATGCGATCGTCTCAGAAGAAGTTCCCCTAGCAACACCCATTATTTCGAATCGCGTATGGTTTGTTGATCCACTTGATGGAACCAAAGACTTTATTAAAGGTACAGGACAATGGGGAATTCACATTGGTCTCGCCCTAAACCATCGCCCCTGGGCTGGGCTTGTCGTCCATCCCGTCGCGCAAAAGTGTTATCTCGCTGAATCAGGAAACGGAGCCTACGTCATAGAAAAGGGTCAAGCTCGTCGTTCACTCAAGCTTTCTAATTCTCATCGGAAAGATTTGAGAATCGTAGTTTCTAACAGTCACAGCGACCCCACCGTAAACCAATTCATCAAGGCAGAAAATATTCAAGATGTAGTCCCTCAAGGGTCTATTGGATTAAAAGCTGCTTTGATTCTTCAAGATCAAGGTGACCTCTATTTCAATACTTCAGGAAAATGTTCTTTATGGGATCTTTGCGCACCAGAATCTTTGATCCTTGAAGGGGGCGGAGAACTCACCTACTTATCTGGAGAGTCCATAAATTATAACGCCAACTTAGGAACAAAGGTGAAAGAGACGTTCCTCTTCGGAACGCCACAGGCCAT
>JAGRAG010000119.1:0-6585 GCA_020435025.1 Bdellovibrionales bacterium
GGCGAACGATCAGTCTGTAGGTTCCCGACGGCTGTGAGAGGTCAAAGTCAATGGATGTCCTTTCCCAGTTTCTACTTTGAGAAACCTTTTTCCATTTTTTTCCATTTTTGAAATAAAGAGCGAAACGATAAGATGTCGCTCTTGGACTTTCGCTCCACTGAAGCTTCTTAACGAATTTGGAGATCGGCTTTTGAATGACGACGGGATTTAAGGGCTTTCCTAAAAGAGTGAAGGACTCTTCTTTGTCGGGGAGCTCTCCGTGAGTGTTGTCGACCATGATGGGAGTGATGTTCCAGAAAAAACGATCGCTCACTTTTAGATTGAGCTTCAGCTGAGTTTCCGAAACTTGTTTTGAATCGCTATAGTCTCCCGCAGCATTACGAATTTTGACAAGATAGGCACTGGCTCCTTGTGACTCCTCCCACTTTAAGATGACGGTTTCAGAATCTGCGTTTGTCGACTTTAATTTGGTATTCCTAATAGGAGCGATCAGTTTTGGGGGAAGAACTTTGACGACTAAATCGACCGCTTCCGTCCAGTCTCCTGGAATTTTTCGGTCGTCATAGCTTCTCAATCGCATTTTATAAAGACCAAAATTCAAACGGCCTCGCCAAGAAGGGGACTCTACGGAAAATTTTGCTGGTTTCTTAGTTTTGTTTCCCGCTAGTATGCGAACGAATTCAATTTCATATTTTATGGCGTCTTCGACAGGTTCCCATTCGAGATCAACCACACGACTTGTCGAAATGGTTTTTTCTTGAGCGAACAAAGAGAGACCCACTCCTTGGAATAGGAACATTAGGATGGCGATCCTAAATATCATTGTTCGACTCATTTTGCTTATCATCTCTTTACATCACCTACTTCACATCAATTTTCTTTAGTTTTGGAGCTGCTATGTTACTTCCATCCGGAACAACCACATCTCGAAGCTCACCGCTTGGACCAGGACGATCATATTGATCTACTGATTTGACAGAAATTTTATAGTTTCCGGGTGCCAATCCACGAAAGGCGGTCTCATTCACCTTTGAAGTTTGGTTTCGAATCACTTCTCCGTCCTCATTTGTTAGTTGTATGTAATAGCTTTGAGCTTCCTGAATTTTATTCCACTGCACATTCAAAGTTCCGCGACGATTAGATGCGATAGGGTTCGCCATCTGCGGTGCGAAGGCAGGTGCTCTCAATAAAGGACGTTCTATTACAAGAATGGCTTTTATATCGGACTGGGCCAATAAGTTGTCGTCTTGGTCCGAAGCTTTCACCTGAAAATTCCAACTCCCTGACTCGGAAAGAGGACTTTTAAAAATGTTTGTCGGAGAGTCAACCCACTCAGCAGTCTCTATAAAGTCATCGGTTTTTGCGTAACGGATCTTCCACTTTGCCACATTATCAATACTGTTTTTCCACGAGATCGAAACAGACGGAGTGGCGGTGACATACTGATATCTAGTTTTCTCAGAGCCTGTTGTCCACTCAATTTTAGGAATCTCTCCGATTCTAAAATTTCTAAGTTCAGAAGGCTTTGAAGTTTCATCTTGATCATTCAAAGAGGAGATAAAGTAGCTATAAGCTCCTGGTTCCAAGTTTTCCCACTTCAAAAGAGCTGTTGAACTTTCTTTTGTGGCTTCGACAGGTTTAACAGTCCCATCCTCGAATTTCTTTTCATACCTGAGTGTTACCTTATATTTATTGATTCCGCTAACTGGTTGCCACGAGAAGTAAACTCCTTTTTGGCTAATCTGCTGAAAACCAAACTGTTGATTGTTGGCAGGGGATTTTGGAATGGGAGGAACTAAAGGGGCATTAAAGGAAACAGTGTACTTTTGCACGGAGCTTGACACGGGTTCTAGTTTTTCACGTATCTTCATGAATCCGGTGATTCTCCAGTAGTAATCACCTGGTTTGTCGACGGGAATTGTGAGAAACGTCAAGTTGTCTCCCAAATTCTTTTGTAGAACTTTATTTTTTAGACTGCGGTCAGTAGCTACTTCTAAGATTAATTTTTGTGTCGCTTTGGATCGAGTGGTCCATTTGTACGTAATTTTTTTGCTATCCGATAACACTAAAGTTTGATTTTCTTCGGGCTGAAGAAGTGTTGGTGGTGCCTTTGCTATCACCTGAGTATAGATCGTTTTCGAGTATTGAATTTCCGCTTTAGGGTCGTTCGGTACAGCAACGGCTCTCCAATAGAGCTTTCCCGTTTTCGTCTGCAGTTTTATTTCTCCTTGTTCGCCAGGAGCAAAATAACCATCCACTCTCGATAGTTGATTTCGATTTTCACCTCTTTCTATGTAGACATTGTATCCAGCAGGAAGCTTCTTCCACTGAAAGACCACGGGCTCTTTCGATTCTGGTGAGATGAATGCCGGTAAATGAGGAAGGGGAGAGATTAATTTAAAAAACTCTGATTTAGCTGTTGTCGAATCAACCTCAACAGTTTTTCCGTCCTTTGTGAGCTTGGCATTTCCAGAATAAACTTCAAGGTCAACTCCCTTTTCTGTTTGTGCTAAGCTGAGATTGGCTTTTTTGATATCGATTTCACCATTGGCCGTTTTTAGAGTAATAGAACCTTCATTTTGTGCCCCCTCATCTTGCTTTACAAAGAGATTACCCTTTACAAAGTTTAACGAAATTTCATTGGAGTCTCCTTGAATAATCACTTGTGAGTCGGGTTCTAACTCTACGGTTGTACCGGACTTTAAAAATAAAATTGTAGCATCAGATGAAGCGGTTGTGCGGATGGCTTCTCCGGGAAATAAATTTTCGTTGTTAGAGACGACCTCCCAAATGAGGCGCGTGACCGGTTTTCTCTGCACTTCATTGTTGTGTCTTATCAACCGGGCCACAGATTCTTGCCGAGAAGTGATTTTCAAACCCAAATCAAGTGTTTGATACCAGTACTCCACGGCGTAAAAGCAGGCTGCAGATAATATAAATGCAGTAAACATGCGCCTGAGATTTTTCGTCATGAATCTCTCCCTTTTCCGGTTCTATCTATATTTGCTAATCGGCTAAAACAAAAAAAAACCTATGATGTTTCATAGATTTGCAGGATATCTAGACATTTGATAAGTCTAGAAGAAAATTAGAGAATTTATCTAGGGCCTGTACTCATTTAACTAGACCTTTTAGAACCTCATCTTGTCTCTCATTTTTTGTCGGATAGCGAAATGCCATCCTGAACGTAGCGCTCCCACGTCTGTGGTGTCATTTCACTTTCCTACGCGTCTAAGCGAGACCCGAAGCTCTAAGAGGTCTAGTGAGATAAGTACAGGCCCTAGAAGTGATCTTTCTTCTTTCGAAGTTTTTTAAAGACTTCAAGGTCTGTGACTTCTTGCCATTGGTCGCGGAAAAAACGACGACGTATAGATTCCTGGTCCGTTCGCAAGAAAGGGTTACAGAGCTTTTCTTCTGCTAACGTCGAGGGAATCGTCGGTCGACCTTGATCCCTCATGTGTTTCGCCTGTTGATGCCGCTTTTGAAGAGCTTCATTTTCTGGCTCCACATTCAGAGCGAAATTTCCATTTTGAACTGTGTACTCATGAGAGCAAAAAATGAGTGTGTCGTCAGGAAGCGTTTTTATCCATTGTAGACTTTCAAAAAGGTCTTCTAAAGATCCCTGAAAATTGCGACCACAACCTAAAGAGAACAATATGTCGGAACAAAAAAGGGCTGAGTGCTGTAGACTGTAGTAACTAATAAGGGGCGAAGCATGGCCTAATAGTATTTGAATGCTAAAGGGAGTCTCAAAAAACCCAACAGTGTCTCCAGAAGATAGATAATGGTCAAAAAGTGTCGAAATGGGAGATTCATTGGGACCCCAAACAGGGCAATTCCATTTCGCCTTCAATTCAGATATTCCACCACAGTGATCAGGATGATGATGAGTGTTTAAGATCCCAACTAATCTGCGATTTTTTTGATCTAAATATTTTTGTGCATGTCCTTCCGGAGGAGGATCAATCACAATAGTATTTTTTGAGTGAATGTCGTTCAGAAAATACACATAGTTGTCTTGATAAACAGGACCTGTAAAATCGATTTCCAAACTCACAGTCATCTCCTTTTAGAGTTATTTACCACCTTTGGTCTGGGAATTCATTTTGTTTTTGTGGTTTTTGTCTAGGAATCTGGACCAAAGATTGTCGAGTTTTCTTACCTATTGTCCGTTAAACCTAAGTAATAGGTCTAAAAGTCATATTTAGGAGTATCGTATGAATGGTTTAAAGCTCGCCTTGGTATTGTTTATGGTTGGTTTGTTAGGTTGTCAGGATGTAGCATTTGAACTAACAGAGCAGAAAGTAGAGGAGCTGGGCATTGGCGAGACCTCGTTCGTTATAGAGGAGAATCGTCCCTTTACCAACAAAGCAGATGTGGGACTGTCTATTTATGCTAGAAATGCGGATGAGATGTACATCACCTCGGACTCAACTTGTGAAAGCTCTGGAGAGTGGGTGGCTTATAAGACGGTGCAGTCCTGGAGCCTTACTCAAAAAAATAAAAAGATAAATTTGTACATAAAATTTCGAAACAAAAGTGGATTTGAATCTTCGTGCATTAGCGATGATATCACTCACGACGATGTGCCACCTAAGGCTTTTTTCCAATCAGTCCCAGAGAAGTTGACCAATCAAGGAACAGCTCGTTTTTCTTATAGTGTTCAAGACGACCTTTCCGGTGTGGATGAAGTGATTTGCTGGGATAATACTCAGCAAAGGAAAATCCCATGTGATCAACGCCAAGTCCATTGGAATTTGATCGATGACGGTAAAAAGTCGCTATGGTTGAGGGTCGTTGATCGGGCAGGGAACTCTTCAGAGACAATTGGTTATGATTGGGTATTTGATCAAACTCCTCCTGAAGTCCGACTTCTGACGCATCCTACGGCTATTACGAATTCCTCTCAAGCAGATTTCACCCTGCAATCTAGTGATGAAAATGGTGTACAAAGAATTGAATGTGGATTGGCCGGGGCCCCTTTTCAGGAGTGTCAGTCGTTTAGCAAGTACGAAGGTCTCCCTGAAGGGACTAACATATTCCAAGTTCGAGCCAGAGATCGTGCTGGAAATATTTCACCGATCACACAATTTCATTGGCTTGTTGATAGAACTCCTCCAAAACTCTCTTTTACTAAAACGCCTTTGCCCATGACAGCTGATGCGATAGCACAGTTTTCCTACTCTGCTGTAGATACTTATACGTCTTTTAAATATCTTTGTAAGACTGCTGCGGGTGCTTTTGAGGATTGTGAGAGCACACGTTTGTTTGAAGTCAAAGATGACGGCCAACAACAGTTCTTTGTGAAAGCGCGGGATGCTGCTGGGAATGAGTCGCAACCTATTAGATATGAGTGGTTGTTAGACCGTCGTCCCCCTGAATTGATCGTCGAAGAAGCTCCACAGACCATGAATAATAAACAAGAGGCGAGATTGAAGTGGCGATTACTCGATGCGGGATCAGGTATTCAAAAAATCATCTGTTCGTTTCAAAACCAAATAATACCCTGTGCTGAGCGGTTCGAAGCTTTGTATCGGCGGCCAAAGGTGGATCAATATCTCTTTAAAGTAGTGAGCGAAGACAAGGTCGGCAACCGAAAAGAGTGGGTTATTGATTGGAATGTTCAGCAAGCTACGGTGTCAAAAGTGACTCCATTAGACATTAAAAATCGGGGTCCTGTAGATGTACTTTTTGTGATCGATAACTCACAATCAATGTCTGAAGAACAAGATGAAATGGGAAAGCGATTTGATAACTTTTTAGATTATCTGAGTGATTTGGATTGGCAGGTAGGTATCACGACGACAGACCCACAGGATGATGAGGTGTATGGTGATGGAAAGCTGGTCCCATTTAAAGAGAGTCAGGGGCTAAGGTTTCTGGACTCCAGTATTCCTATCGGAAAAGCTCATCAATTTTTTCGTAAAACAATAAAAAGAGATGAGTGGGGGAGTTCAGTTGAGCAAGGTATTTATGCTACATATCGAGCGATCGAACGGATGGATAAAGATGTTGCGCATCAACAGTTTTTTAGAAAAGACTCGCACCTCAGTGTGGTTTTGGTTTCCGATGAAAATGAATCGGACAGTACATTTCGCAATAAGCCAGAAGAGCTAATCAAACTAGTAAAAAATAAATGGCCTGAAAAGACATTCAAATTCCACTCCATTGTTGCACGACCCGGAGATAATGATTGTGATTTGATAGAACATACGGCCGGCAAATCCTATGCGAAACTGACTCAATTGACAGGAGGAATATTAGGAGACGTTTGTGCGAAAAATTATTCGAATCAACTAGCAAATATTGGCGAGTACATCCGTAATCTTTTAAAAAGAATTCCGCTAGACTGTGAACCTGTTGATGTGGATCATGACGGAAGGGTTGATTTAAAAGTGGCTTTTGACTCTTCTAATGTAAACGTTCCATATAAAGTGGAGGGTCGCGAGTTGGTCTTTTCCGAACCACCCCCATTAGGATCTCATCGTATTGAATACACTTGCTACGATTACAGCGACTGAGTAAAATTTGACTATTTAAGACAAATCGCGAGACTATCGGATAAACGATATATTTTAAGTTAAT
>JAGRAG010000119.1:6595-8607 GCA_020435025.1 Bdellovibrionales bacterium
ATTTAGAAAAAAAAGGAGTAGTTTAAAATATTCGTGGGCTCTAATTTTAGTCATCAATCAGTTCCGATTTGTTTTTGACAGCGGCAACCATACTTACGAGCGTGATGACTTGTACATTGAGCTTTGGATCGTCATCATTCTTAACAATTTCGCCAACCTCACTATGGAATTGAGATACGAGTTTATCAATTTTTTCAGAAGCCTTTTTACTGAGAGCGATCACCCGACTGGAAGTTGTTGAGCTATTATATAATGGTCCTGGTACTTTATCGTCAGTCGAGACGGGATATTTCTTAGCGACAAAATCAAAGGTGTATTTGTTAAATGTTCGAAGTTTAGGATTATTGAGAGTCGAAAAGCTGTAATCAAATGGAGAAGGATGGTACTTCTTTCCATCAAAGACAACGGCTCCGGATTCTAATTGTTTAGAAAGTGTAATCTTGAGGGCCTTGACGGTACATCCTGAGTGGCGGGCCAAGAGATCGTCATTGTGAACACTCAATTTTTTATAATCTTCTAGCTTTAAGGCTTCATTGACGAAACCAACGTTAGGGTCTTCTGATAAGCTTTCAAGCTGTTTCAGAAATATCTGAAAGCGATCACTGAGTGGTTTGATTTGACGGCAATCTACGTATTGTAACAAGAACCCGACTAACATAGACGGACGGCTATCGAAAACTAATAAAATCTCTGCTAAATCAGGAGATGTGGTGCTGTTTTCCCATTTTTTTGTTAATTTTTGAATTTTTTTATTATCCGTTAAGTTGAGACCAAAAAAGGTAATTAGGTTCCTAAGAAAGTCGGGTTCCGAAAAGGTTCCTTTGTAGTTTCCAAAGTAAGAGCGCATCTGTCTTTCGACCGGAAACTCTAGAGCCATCAAGACTTCGATAAATTCCTGCCATTTTAGGATTTTGGCTCCAGATTCCCACTTTCCGACTTGATTGAAGCTATAATCAAGAAGGTGACTGAGTTCCCTTTGAGTTAGGTCTCCTCTCAGCTGTTTTAAGATCATTCGGCTGAGTTCATAGTAGTCAATAGGACGCACAGAATGAGATGATTTTAGTTGATCAATTTCTGTTTCCATTTTTTGCTCCAAAGATCTAAAGTTAGAAACATCATTGCCAGGAATTGAGCCAGACATTCTTGTTAATTACAATAGAATCATGAATGAGGAAAAATTTATAAACAAGAAGACGAGTTTGGAATCAAATTTGGTAGATCTTTCTGAAATTTTAAAAGAGTGTTTGTGGTGTCCCACACCTGACAACATTCAAAACTGGAAATTTCACATTGATAATAATAAGTTAGTGGTTGAAATCGATAAGGATCAATGGAGTCACCCCATTGATTTTGCAAACCATTCGGCATTGATCTCTCTGGGCGGCTTGTCTTTTTACATACAAGTGGCCGCGGCACAGAGTGGGTTAGCAGCTCATTATAAATTGAAAACTTCTCCCCAATTCAGACTTGAAGTGTGGTTTGAAACGGATCAAATAAATGAAAAATATTTACAATATTTTTCTTGTTTACGGAAAAGACGAACCGATCGACGTTCTTATAAAATAGGAGCCTTCGACGCGAGTTTGTACGAAGGACTTATGGGTCTGTCATTTTCTGAAAGAGTTGATCTTTCAATAGTTCAAAATCCGTCTAAGAATTTCTTCAATTATTTAGAAAAAACAGAGCAGTTGATGTGGAGCGACTTCTCTATAATGAAAGCAACAATGTCGTTGATCGATTTTTCGGGGGTAACGCCAAAAGTTGGATTTTCCTCCCAGAATGTAGGGTTGTCGAAAATTGAAAGTAGGATGATGGCCTGGTTGGGTCGACACCCTGACCTCTTGAAGGCATTTTTAAATTATGGAATGGCAAAAATGGGAGCTAGAAAAACTTCCTTTCCCTATAAGCATTCCGACGGATTTTTGCTGTTTTCGGCTTCCGAAGTCTCACTTCCAGCTATCTTTGAAGTGGGGCGAGCTGCCATTGAAAGTTGGCTGTATCTGACTCAGTTT
>JAGRAG010000120.1 GCA_020435025.1 Bdellovibrionales bacterium
TGAAAATCGACCCATTACCTGTCGAAAAGCTCTTGTAGAAAGCAATCCCATCTTTTGTAAAACTAACGACAGAAATGAAATCTCACCATTGTTTATTCCAGAATTAGAACTGTTGACGTCTGTTATCTGGAGTCACACTGCTGGAGATGTTGATATCCTTCCCAAGCAAGTTTGGAAGAAGCTCTATAAAACTAAAAGAGTCCACGAAAAGTAAGAACTCCTTTGACATACCCTAACAAATTCTCTCAGGATCTTGAAGAGAATGAGACATGCTTAGTAGCTGATCCAGCACAGAATCCAAATCCATTTCCGCCAACGGCCGCTTGGAATTTGTCAAAAGCTGTCGGCCGACAAGATTCATTCCCAAATAAGAAAGCTGGTTTCTCATTGCCGACAAAACATAGGCTCCACCCCCGCCACTGTATGTGGCAAGCGCGGCAACCTTACCATTGAACGCCTCTCGCCAGTCCTTTCCTGAACGACTGACCCAAGTTATAGCATTTACTAAAACAGGAGGAATTCCCCCATTGTATTCAGGAGCTACAAAAAGAAATCCATCGGACTCTTTCAGTTTTCCCGAGAGTCGAATGACAGCCTCTGGTATTCCTTTTGCTTCCTCAATAGACGAGTATAAAGGCAGTTGACATTCGACAAGATCAACCAACTGACAATCCACTCGTCTCTCACTTAGGTTTGCCCAAATCTGTTCTGCCAATTTACGGTTCTCACCCACACTCGAAGTTACAATTGAAATCATATTTTCCTCTTACTAGGTATAACGGCTCAATTAAGATCAAACAAAAGATACTCACAAATACCCGAGCCTTCAAGGCTTACCGATGTTTCATTACTAAAAGCTATGGCATCTCCTGCATCTAACTGAACAGAATTAGCAATGAGACTTCCAGAAATAACTTGAATCCAAACATGCCGATCCGGTTTTAAAGACACAACTTCACTTCTTGCCTCTTTCCAGCGAGCTAAATAAAGATCGACATCTTGATGAATTTTAACTGCATTCGGACCTCCCTCTAAAGAAGCTATCAATGTTCTCTCTCCCGACTCCAAAACCGATTCTATATTCACTTGTTCATAAGAAGGATCTAATCCCGTAACAGAGGGCTCTATCCAAATTTGAAGAAGCTCGGTGACTTCTGTCGACGAGGAGTTCCATTCGCTGTGGGTCACACCTTTTCCTGCGGTCATCCTTTGAATCTCTCCTGGCCGGATTATGGCTTCATTTCCCATGGAATCTTTATGCTTTAACTCTCCACGCATGATATATGTTAGGATTTCCATGTTTTTATGAGGATGTGTTCCAAAACCTTGATTTGGTTGAATACGATCCTGATTGATCACTTTAAGATTTCTAAATCCCATCCATTCTGGGTCAAAGTAAGAAGCAAATGAAAAGCTATGCTTTGCGGACAACCAACCATGCTCCGCATGGCCTCTCTCTTCGGATCTTCGAATCTGATGCATTCCCATCTCCTTATTACCAAGAAACAATTTTCCTATCTCGAAACAGTTTTCCACTCGGACCATCGGCATCAATAGAACAAAGCCAAATGGCCGTTTCTGCCCCCTCTTCTGGAGAGCGGTCGGCGTCTTCTCCACCCATATCTGTTCGAACCCATCCCGGGCAAAGAGCATTGATCTTCACAGACTCTGGCATTTCTAAAGATGCAGCAAATGTTAAGGCGTTGAGCGCCGCTTTGGAAACAGAATAACCAAAGGGACCTCCCATTTCTTCATGAAAAGAGCCCCAACCTGAAGAAACATTCACCACCCGCCCATAATCATGAGACTTCATCTTCGGTAAATAATGATGCATCAACCAGAGAGGAGCCATAAAATTCACCCCCAGAACTCTTTCAATGTCCTCCACATCGGAATCCAAAAAAGAACCTCGATCTATAATTCCAGCATTATTAACCAATACATCAATCCTTGGGAACTGCTCATCGATTTTTTGTAAACTTGAATGTAAGAAGTCTTTAGAAGAAAGATCTAAATGAACCGCTTTGACGTTCTTACCCAAAACCTCTGACTTTTTCTGTCCATCCTCAACATTTCGACAGCCCATCAAGATTGTGCACTCTTTATCTTTAGAAAGACCTTTTACAATGGCATAACCAATTCCTCGGTTTCCCCCTGTCACTAACACTGTTCTTGGCATCTTAACTTCCTTTACTGGTAGAAAACCCATCCTCGCAAAGAGACTTTCATCTGTCATTCTTCGACATAAGCACTCACAGTTTCAACTCGCAGTGTAAATTCTCATATATCAATCAAGTCCCTCAAACGGGACTCTTTGTTTGCGGATGAAAATTTCTCAACAAATTTTTAACACAAGTTTCACGTTTTTTGATCAGGGCTAAATATTTGTTGCCAGTAAGGACGAAGGTCAATTTGTACATCCAACCGCTTCATTAAATTAAACAGCCCGCCTAGTTTTCGGTGCAAAAAAATAATTTTCCTGGGAGGTGGAGAGAATTTTAAACTCTTTGTAAAATTCAACACAGCGGCCCTAGAGCGTCTTTCATAATCAAGGCTTGAAAAATCGAAAGGCTGATCCATTGAAACGAACGGTTCAATTGACAATTGCATCATCAGTAAAAAATGTTGCCTCACATCTTGACCCTCTCTAGCATCCAAAAGTCCAAATGCCACTGCTTGCTCGAAGGTTTTATCAACGTCCCCACTCTGTGCCACTAAAATTGTTTTCTTATATTCATCGATGAATTCTTTTGAGTACCTCAGAGTCGATCCAAAATCGAGAAGTATCACCTTTAGTGGATCCTCTTGAACTAAAAAATTTCCAAAATTTGGATCTGTCTGCACGACATTCCACTCTAAAAACTCACGCACAAAATGATCCAACAACTTGACACCCACTATCCTCCGAGAGCCTACACCTGGGTTGGTCTGAATCCATTGGTTCAAGGTAACCCCTTCACAATATTCCATGGCGAGAACCTTTTCCGTCGAAAGATCATGATAGGGTTTAGGAGCGCTAAAAAATGAGTCATCCAAAGTTTGTTTATAAACAAAATCAAGAACTTCGATTTCATGCAAATAATTTGCTTCTAAATGTAAGACAAACCTTAGTTCTTCAAAGGTTCCACTAAAGTCGATTTTTTTNNTTTTTTATGGGTGGGCAACAAAAAAAGTCCAACTAATTTCTCAAGCAACTTAATATCAGAATCTATAGACTCTTCAATTCCTGGATATTGAACTTTAAGAACAAGCGCCTGACCACGATACAGACACTTATGAACTTGCCCAATGCTTGCTGAAGCAAGTGGCTTTTCTTCGATATCCGTGATCTTATCAAAATTCTCTTGCAATTCTCTTTTTAAAACCCTTTCAATTTCTCTATAGTCTTCTGCTTCCGCTAAAGACTGCAATCGGCTAAGAATCTCTAAGGCTTCTTTCGGTAAAAATTCACTTGAGTCAATACTTAGTAGCTGCCCCGCTTTCATCGCCGCGCCTTTCAGCTGAGAAAGGTTTTTAGTGATAAGCTCAGCCTGTTGAACGCGTGCTAATTGCGTCAGTAGTTCTTCTTTTGTTTTGTCTGAAATCAGTTTACTGGCGCGCAATCCCACTTCCTTTGCGGCGACCTTTGTCGCAAGCCCTGCTAACTTGACTGATCTTTTAAAAAAAGAAGACTTAGACACTACAACACCCCGACATAACAGTAATCATCATTGCTACCGACAAGGGACTCCATAAACAGCTGGCTACTATTTCCACCAAGACCTAAAGAAATATAGTGCTTTGTCTGATCTCTTACCTTTGAATTTGTAAGTGCTTCGCTCACAGGCCAGAATCGAACGTCAAGCAATTCCCCCCGATCCCAATTGAATGGGGTGCTGAGAGGTGTTTCACCCGTATGAGCTTCAAAGACATAATAGATATTTTTATTCCCATTTTTAAAAATGCGATGGCGAACTGCTAATAGAGATCTTAACTCAACTCGAAGCCCGGTCTCCTCAAAACATTCGCGGACGGCCGCCATATGAGGATGTTCCGTTTCTTCGACAAGCCCCCCCGGCAAAATCCATTGGCCCTTAAATTTTCCATAGTTCATCTGCACCAATAAAACGTGATTGTGGACAATCAATAGTACTCCAGCACCCTCACTAATATGGAGGCTTTCCACACCAGCATCCTGCACTTGGATGTCACTCTTATTCTTCATCTACTTAGTTCCTTTACTTTCCTTAAACAGATTAATGGCTCTCTCTTTTTGTTCCATGTGATCGACGATGGGAGCGGGATACTCATTGTGATCTAATATCGGTGAATGCAATTGCTTAGTGGGCACACCGTCAAG
>JAGRAG010000121.1 GCA_020435025.1 Bdellovibrionales bacterium
AAAAATACAATTACACTTTTTTAATATTAATTTACATTTTTTCTATTCAGTAAAATTTTTACCTGTTGAACTTGTTGGCATCGGCATTGCTTTACCGTTTGAATAGCTCCGTAACTATCTAATTATTAAGGGGGATTCTAAAATGATTTCGCGGCCTCTGGTTCTCATAAAGTTCGTACTGCACAAGCTTTCACAAATATTCACAATTGGTCTCACTTTGGTTTTTATTGTCATGACGCCCAACAGCTATGGCGATGATTCTAAAACCTCTTATGATCATTACCTAGAGTTATTGAAGCTATTAGATACAGGCAAGATCGAGCAGGACAAGCAACATATCTCCTATTTAGGAAATTTTCCTATTCAAGAATCGGTCGAAGCCATCATGCAACGAATCGAAGCCGAAACTTTTCGTATTGAAACGGATCGTAACTACAGCGTCCATATAATAGAGGTTGGACTGGCTCAACTCGCCCATCTCGCCAATCAGGAATATGTTCAATATGTTGAGATGCTGCAAATGGAAGTTATGGATGCGATTTCCAAAAAAAATATGGACCATCGCAACCAATTATTCAGCGCCTTTGAGGATGCCTTAGGTGTGATTCGCTTTAACAAAAAGCCTCTCAAAACATTGGATGAGCTTTTTCCTGAAGAAGCCAAAAGAAGAAAAGCCCTCGTTAAAGGAAACGCTGGCGGAAACTATTTTCGCAAAAGCACGCAGTCTTCAAAAGAGTGGATCGAAGACCTTAAAAGTAAACTAGAAAAGTCTATTAAAGGACAACCCGAGGTCATCCAGGGGCTTCTCGATATGGAGCTAGCCGATAGCATATACGGCTATCGAGAGCTCCCCACGATACAGGTTCTCATGGGGGCACCGGGAACAGGAAAAGATACAACTGCAGAAGGATACACCGACGCCATTCATAATTAAAAAGGGGCTTATTTAGAGCACATGTTCCGCCTGCCCGTTCTTAAATCATCCGCCGATCTTTGGCAGGTTTTAGGATCGGCAACGGGATACGTAGGATCAGACCAATTCCCTCCATTTTTGAAATTTTTGGTTGATCACTCCGGTGGCCGTTACGTGCTTAAAGAGGAGGAGGGGCCCCGAGGCACGCAAACGTCCATCCATCAAAACCCGAAATGGGCGGAAGGGAAAAATATCGAGGGAGCCCTGCCACCGGAGTCAGCCGTTGTTTTCGTCAATGAGTTTCACAACTGGTCAAAAAAATCTAAAGACAATTTTTTAAAACAGGCATTAGAAAAAGGGATTTTTGAAGTGAATAACCCCAATGGGGGCCTTGATAAAATTTATGTGCCTGTCACATTTATAATTGCTACCAACGAAGGTCTGGAGCTTGTGACTTCCAGAGACATTCATGGAACTCGATTTGGAAAACCACTGAACTATGAACAAATGTTGGAGAAATGGGAACTGTACCATAGAGATATCTCTGTCCTAAAAGAGTCTCTTTCCGCCTCTAACAAAAGATCCGGAGCCTTCGGTGGCGACAAAGAAAGCCCGGGTATTTCCGAGGAGCTCATCAACCGGTTGCCGAATAGTGGTTTGCACCTCATGAGGCCGCAATCTCCTGAGATACTTCAAGAGATTGCCCGAATGAAGTTAGGGTCTTTTGCCTTTAAAATGTCACAAGCGCGAGGCGAATATGGGCAAATGACTATCACCTGGGACGAAGAAGTACCTAGGTTTATTCAAGAGTTTCGCTATGTTCCTGAAGACAACGCTCGTCCGATTGGGGATAAGGTGAATAATCTCATCGAGTCCACTATTTTCAAAGCCTATAAAGACGAACTGATTGCTAATAACGATCGTCCTAAAAAGCTTCACCTAAGAGTGGAGATGATGGAGGACTACACTTCAGAGCTTGTTGTTGATCTTGAGCAGGAAGGGCAACGACAAACTTTGCGACTTCCCATCGCCGCCACCGAGTCGGAGAAAGCGCGTGCTCCCCTTACCGATGAAGCGTTAGAAGAATTGATCAGCCTTGATGAAAAAATGAGACGACAGCTTTTCGGAGTCGACCATGTGATTGAACGCCTTGCCAAAGCAGAACTAGAGTCTGCAGAAGGTCGCAATGGCGTCTTAGATATCAGCCAAGCTAAACATCCTGCCAAAAGCTATATGTTTTTAGGACTGTCTTCGACAGGAAAAACAGAAACCGCAAAAGTATTGGCAGAAGCTCGCTACGGATCAAGATCTGCCCTTGTAACGATTGATTTTTCGCAAATTCAAACAGTTCATGATTTGAAAATCAAAATATTGGGAACCACGGATGGCGCAGGAAACCCCATTCCTTCAGAATTTATGAAGCACTATGATCGCAATCAAGGAAAGCTCGTCTTCGTATTCGACGAAGTCGCCAATACCCCTTTAGAAGTACTAAAGGCCCTTTATGACATATTTCGTGAGCCTGTCGTAACCACCTTTTCCGATGGCAAAGATCGAATTATGGGAAACACAACAATCATTCTAACGGGAAATGCTGGTGAGGAGTGGTACGCTGATTTGCCGAAAAACCTTCCCGAGTGGATGCTGATGACGGCCATGAATGACATCTATGAAAGGATGATGCGGTCTCCCGGTTTGCAAAGAGCGACATTAGAAAAATACTTTAGCCCAGCATTTGTGAATCGCCTTGGAATGAGAAATATTTTCTTCTTTCCCCCTTTAAATCACAAAGCTATCCGTCAGCTCACGATGTTAAAAACTAAGCTGGCTCTGGACGAACTTAAAGGGGGAGACTCTGTTAGAGGCTGGGATGTTATATTTCCTTCAAAATCTAATTTCTTAGCCCTTGTCGATGCCATCGAACACGAAGGATTTATACTGAGCGAGCAAGGGGCCTCGATTGATCGCTTCGTCAAAGAAGACTTTGCCGCTGAACTTCGCGTCCTTTTGTTAAATCATAAAGTTCCATCAAACACGAAAGTCCTTATTGGTTTACATCCAGAAACAGGATACTTGAAAGACCCAGGAAAAAAATCTGTGATTCGTCTCTCTGTCTATCCCGAGGGATATGTACAACCATTGACCTTGGATATCGAAGGAAAACTCCAACCCAGGAAACTTCACAAGAGCCCGACATCTAGAATGCTTGTTGCCTATCATGAAGCCGGTCACGAACTGGTCGGTAGATATTACTTAGGTGACAGTCGTCAAACTGAAGTGATCTCCATCACATCAGGTGTCGCACAGATTGAAGGTCACTTTGTTCCTTACGATGGAATTGTCGAAAGTCGACCCACTCAAGTCCTCGATGAAAACCGACAAGTCATGTTGAGAGAATTAGCAGGGTTATTTGGAGGAGAGGTTGCACAAACTTTAGTGACTAAAGGGCGCAGAAATGATTCTGGAAAGAGCAACGATATGGAACGGGCCGCCAGATGGGCGCGTTCGATGGTTCTCAGTCAAGGCCTTTCTGACGAATGGGGATTAGAAACCATTCCTTCGGGCGAAAGCCAAGAAAGCTATGTTCAAAGTCTACCTGAAGAGCGCAAGCATCTCTTAAATAAAATTGTCCGCAACATCTTAGATGAAGCTCGAGGACTTGCGGAAAAGGCATTGATTGCCAACTATGACCATATGATTGACCTCGGAATGACCCTGGCTCGCAAAGGAGAACTCAAACGCGAAGATCTAGATAAGTTCTATGAAGGGAGAAAGATAGTTACGGAATCCTCTTACTCCAGATGGAACTTAGGCGTGATGAGAAATCGCGTAAAATATGCGGTCCAGGGTCTCTACCGAGCATCAACTCGAGATGCCGAACTTCTTCCATGGGTCCCAACATCTCCAACCATTGCCGAGCCCCTTGAGACATTTCAAGAAAACAAATTTAATCAAATAAAGGGCGTTCGGGTTATGGATGAAATTCCAATTGTAAGAAACCGTGAAAAGTGGGCGGGAGCGCTGGCTTTCTTTGATAACATCAAAGCACTCCCGAGCCCATGTGAAGAACTTCTCACAGGGAAAGAATGATCTTTTAAAATTTCACCTCGCTGGCTACACGACAGCGAGGTGGATTGGATGAGAGTGGACCCCTACCTCAGCACCAATATAGTGATCTCTAAAATCTCCCCCACCCAACATACGACTTAGTATTAATAAGGCGTCTGTTGTCGTGAATATACCAAGCAGTTTACCAGCTTCGTTGACAACAAGGGCTGACCCAATTTTTTGTTTTGCCATCCAGTGAACGACCGATGAAAGCGGCTCTGTCTCCGCAACCACCCAAGGTGGTCCAGACATAACGTCCCCCACCGTCTTACTGTCGTCGGACTGGCCAGCCATAAGATCTCTCTCACTGACAACCCCAACCAATTCCCCTTTTCGTAGCACAGGAAGATGTCTCACTCCTGTTTTCTCCATATAATCCAACGCTTCATCTAGCGTGGCTTCTGGACTCGTAACAAAGGGGAACTTTGCCATATAGTCCTTTATATCTGGGTTGTAGTAGTTCATTCTCCCTCCTGAGTTCTCATTCTAAATTCTGCAATCCGTTTGCCAGCTAAAAACACTCTAGGTTTGCATCGAGATGATACGAAGGGACATATTATCTCGCGCTAGGACGAAACAGCTCTTTCAAACTCTCAGGGAGGCCCTAAAGTAATGATCAACACCTACCGACCGAAAAGTCAGCCGGTTACAAAGTTTAGGGAACTAAGGATTGATGAAAAACGGTTACTGGCAGCCCTAGAGCCCGCTTAAGAGCAATATCCCGATCCCAAAGATTGGAGATCTGCGCGATTTCCCACGTCTTCTGGAAACCCAACGTGAACAGGTAATACCAGGGCGAGCTGAGTAAATTTGTCGTTAGGGGAAAATCAGACCCATAAAATAGGCGATCTGCTGACCAACTATTTACGATCTGCTGCAAATGGCCTTTACGTGTCGTAAATATCGTCAATGCCGATACATCTGCAATTAGCTGTGGGTACCTCTTAGCTAGTTCTAAGACGATCTCACGAGTGGGTCGGCCATCCCGTTCCCCATTACTGGCAGCGTGAGCTACTATAACAGTCACACCCAACGAGAGAGGAAATTCTAAATGAGCAGGTTCGGAAAACTGTTGAGACTCTTGAGAAAAGGAACTCTCGTCATCAACATGAATAAGCAAAGGTAAATCTAACTCCACTAATTTATGATAGTAGTCTTTTAAACTAGAATCATTAATAAAAAACCTTTGAATTGCTGGTAACAGTTTTACATAAACAGCTCCCATTTCACGAGCCGTCACCAAGGCCTCTAAAGCATCCGGTCGGTAAGGATGAACACTGGCAGCAAATTCAAATTCCGGTAAACGTCTTGCATGCTCTGCTACAAATTCATTGGGCACATAAAATTCTGTATGGTCTTTATCTACGACACCTTCTTTGGTGTAAACTTGATCCATTGCCAAAACAACGGCCTTTTTAAGGTACTTCGATTTTTTTATTCGTGCAGCTAACTTATCAAAAATATAACCATCGCCATGTCTTTTCGCTTCAGATTCCGAAAAGTCAAAAATCTTTTGATAAAACCAAAATCTCCAATTTTCACGTGCCCGACTTCCTAAATAGCATTTAGATTGATAGCCAAAACAAGCCACATGTAAATGATGATCGATCACACTTTTTTCATTTAAAAGACCTTCGTTTGCATAGACAGACCACGACAAAACCAAAGATAACAAGACCCCTAAAACCTTCATAACGGCCCTCCAGAGTCCTCAATTTAATCGCCGGTGAACCTCAAAGCAATACGAACCTGCGTTAATCTAATCCTTTTAAGGTATTTTCCCGCATCTGCCAGAGCAGTTGAGATATGTAGGCCCGACGTGTCTCGCCTGTGGTGATCATAAGAAGCTTTGTGATTTTAAGATCTTCAGGATCTGAAAACAGAATTTTTAAGACTTCTAATATGTAGTTCGTATTTAGTGTAATATAATTATCCGTCCCGACCCCCAGTATCATTCCTTTCTTCTCCCACCATGAGAACGGATGGTCTTTGTAGCTGAAAAAATAATTTGTCAGTTTTTTGTTAGAAGAGGGCAAAGACGTCAAGTTGACTTTCTTTGTGAGTAGACGATTTAATACATCGTGCTGATAACTTTCAACTTCGCGAGCTGTATGAAATTTTGTTTTTAAAAACTTCGTCCGCTCTTCGGAATGCAATACCACTCCATTTAACAACTTATCTAAAACTTGAGGATGCACCGACCAGTCCATTTCCATAATTTCTCTATAATCGACGCTCTTTGGATTCAAAGGAAGCGCCTGCATGTTGCGACGAACCACTCGCTGATAAAGACCTTGAAAATAGTAGTTTGGGTTCACTCCTAAACTAAGTCCATGTTCTAAGGTATCGATGTGCCAGATGTTCATCGCATTATCAACAGCTTGAATTCCTTTATTGAGGGTGTGCCAGGTCTCTCCATGATGGGAACGAATCCGAAAGCCCTTGTACTGCAACTTTCGAAAGCCCTTTTGCATCTCAAAAAAATGCTCTTTTCGGTATAGATCCCTTTCATTACCTACAGTGTCGACTTCCGTCAGACAGCCTTCTAGTTCTGGATAGCGTTCCATAAGCTCTAACAACTCGTCGACTTGTGCAATGAAGTGATCCTTTTTGGTTGCGTATTTTTTTGAATCAAAATGATCGCTTTCTTTTCTAAAACAAGGGGAAAGCTGAAAGGTAAAGTTTGGGTGAACACCTTGGAATTTCTTAAATCCACCATAAAGACCCATAACCACATCATCAGAAGTTAAATTCTCAATCCCAGGAACCTGTTCTTTGGCATTATTTGTCTCTCGCGAGAGAGTGAACTTCAATCGAATGGAACCCACATTGTATTTCTCATAAAGCTCGCTGGCCATATGAAAGGCCGCTTCTTCATGGGCACTCCGGTCAGTTAAAATCAACTTTGGTAAATAAAGTATTTGTAAGTAACGATCAAAGTACTCATTCTCCGCAAGCCGAATCAAACGATCCACATCCTCTACACTTTCAATTGGTAATGCATCTTCCCCATAAATTTCCGAAATGCGCTCTTCGTAAAGTTCTCTATTCTCCCCTTCAAGCAACTTTTTGAGACGTGGGAAAATAAAATCAGCACTCAAACTACCTGTAAGATGGATGTGCTCTTCTTTATACTTTAAAGGAAACTTCTTAAAAAACTCATAAAGCCCCAAAGCCACTGGGTGTCCCAAAAGAGTTTCAATTTCTACATCCTCATACTGATAGGCAGCCAGGAGTCTACGAAACTCATCCACGAGCTTTTTTAATTTTCCCTTTCCATCAAAATGGGGAGATTCGCTTAAAAGCTCCAAAGTATCCGGAAGGCTTATACCATTTGATTCACTGATAACCTGCACCAACTCAAAATAAAGTTCATTTACTAAACTATCTTTTCCCGAATCCACTGATCGCTTTCCTTGTCACCCAACTCTTTCATAACCTATAAAAAATTTCCTACTCTCTTATCGGCTTTTCCAATATTTCTTTCAAGATATTACAAGATCAAAGTCCTGAATCAAGTAGGAATACTGAAACGATTCCAAACTGCGGTTGAAAACGTTGTCGGATCTTCCTAGAGGAGAAGGGTTATGGTGCGTACCAACTATTGTCTATCATGCCATTAAAATAATACTGGGTATAAGCTTTAAGACCAAGGGCTCTCTCGTCCACACTATTATAGGGCGTAATCCCATCAATCTGAATCTCCCCATCGTCGGTCAAAGCCAAGGTTCCTTCTTTGTCGAACAGCCATACTTTTTCTTGATGAGTGTTCACAGCAAATCCGGGAAACTCCGGCAGAAACAAGGAGTGTCCAAAATAGGTCTTCGCCGAAGGAGAGTGGTTGAGCCAGTGCAAGAGGGTTGGCATAAGATCAACGTGCTGAGAGAACCGATGGTCCGCCCATTCGCTTTGATATTTTTTTAAATCCACCTTTGGTGAATAGATCAATAAGGGAACTCGAAACACTCCGGGAACATCTTGATAGTTCTTATCTTCGGATTTTTGCGTATGATCTCCTGTGATAATAAAAAGAGTCTCATGAAACCATTCATGATTTGCAGCTTCGTTAAAAAAACTTTTAACTGATTCATCTGCATACTGAATACTTTCATGAATTTCTAAAGTGCCTTTCTTGAAACGCCCTTTATATGCTTCAGGTATGCTATAGGGATGATGAGAGCTTAAGGTAAATGCCACAGCTAAAAATGGAGTGGAAACTTCGCTTAAGCGTTGAATCGCAAATTTTAAAAAAGGCTCATCAAAAACCCCCCAGTTTCCATCAAAGTCTTTTTCCGCATGAGGGTATTCATTCAAACCGTAATAATGATCAAATCCCAACCTTTGGGTAAAACTGTCAAAAAACATACTGCCATTTTCGGCACCATGAAAAAAATGAGTGCTGTAGCCCAGTTTCTTAAGCTCTGATCCCATGCCGACCACTTTATTTGTTTGGTAGGCAGAAGTTATAAAAGGTTCTAACATCAAAGAAGGAATCGACGCTAGAAGGCTTGGAATCGCTTCGATCGAACGCCTACCATTGGAAAAGTGGTTTTTATAGAAAAGTGATTTGTCTATAAGACTATCAATAAAAGGTGTGTATCCCTCACGAACGTTGGGCTGTCCCATATATTCTAAGGACAGACTCTCGACAATAAGAATACAAATATTTTTAATTCCCTTAGCCTCAGGAATCGGCTGCCAAGAACGAGACTGAAATTGCTTAAGAGTCTTATTAAGGTCTTCTTCGGGTAGATAATACACTTTATGAATCTCGTTACTGCTTTTTCCTCGCAGTAAAGTGAATGTCGAATTGAGCGCAAGATTCCCCAACCCATCTTCATGAAAGATAAAAGCGTGAGTGGGACGTAAGGGCTTTAACTGCAACCCTCCGCGAATGCCTACTACCAGCAGAACAAGCAACAAGAGGGTCGAAAAAGTTCCCTTGATAAAGAGCCCTTTTGAACTTTGCGCGATATCTGTTTCCTGTGGACCCTTCTGACCAAAACCAAAAAAATAAATCACTACCATAATCACTGAAACCATCGCCAGCTTCCAGTAGTAAAGTAGAACGGATCCCGCCTGACCACCAATGTCTTGAGCCAATTGGAAGTAATCCCAAGTAATGCGACGACCATTAAACTGTTGCAGTTCAATATCAGCAGTGTTCAGACTAAATAGTGCGAAATTCCATAAAAGGAATGTATAAAAAAGAAATCTGGAAATACCTGAATTGTGTAGCCATCGTGTGGGCAGAGTCATCCACAGTAAAAAGAAAATAGCATTGCTTTGAAGGATAGCGGATACATCAAACCGCAACCCATAAATTAAAGCGGACAATAAGACATCGCCTGAAAATAAGGAGTAGCGATCCCAATAATAAAACACAAAAAGACATCGAATAAACACGTAGGCTAGAAGCAGTCCCAAAAACCGCCACCCTATCATCGACCATCGCTGCTTCACGACAAAAAAGCTCCTCAACCGAAAAGACCAGCATAGCACAAATATCTAAAAAACATCACTACTTAAGTACAGGACTTTTTTTGAAATCCTTCAGAAATACAACACCTTTTACTTGAAGTTCCCTATCATTGTTCACTCAACTGTCCGTTGCTACAATAAAAGAGTGATCACACGGCAGACAAAGGGGGTTTCGCCATGAAAATGGGTATCATTTATTTTTTGCTATTCACTTTTGGGGCGACAGCAACCCCTCAAAAAGAACTTAGTAAGGAACTCTATCTTTCTCATACTGAGCCCCAAATTCTATTAGGAGAACGATTTCGATGCCATCCCGATCACACTCTTTCCTGCGAAGAACAGGAAGGCTTAACTTTAACTCTTCTGGAACGACTCGAACAAGATGGACACGTTAAAATCGTAGATAACTTTATCAAAGATCTCTCTGAGAAGAAGTTGCATCTTAGCTCTTGGCTGCGCCTATTTGACCTTGTTAAACGCCAACATCCAGGTTCTACATTATTAAAAAATATAACCATGCAGATTGAAAGACGATTAAAAAAACAAACACATTTTTCCAAACAGGAGTCGACCACCTTGTGTCTACTTTGGGACACTCGCTTTTGCAGTAAGAGCCAAAAAGCCACAATCACTTTCCCTACAACCGAACAAGTCCGTGACCTCTATCACAGCCTTGCCGATCTTTCCAACTATCAAAATGGCACCTATCAAGACCAGCCTCGCTTTTTTATGTTTTGCAGAAAAACTCGCAAATTCCCTTGTCTCATGGTCGCAAAAGATCGCTATGGTCGTCCCTTTTTAAACAAAGATGGAAGCACCTGGACTCTACCAACTCTGGCCTTGTCTCGACATGGAAAGAAATTTAACGAATTTAACGGCAATACACCTGCTGGAATTTTTACGATCGATGGCGTAATGCCAAAGGCCGATAATCGTTTCGTTTTTGGAAAGTTTCGTCGCCTTATTTTAGATTTTCTTCCTGCTACTGAAGATGAAATGCTTCAAAAGTCCTTTTTACCAAAATCACATGCTAACGCGACTTGGTGGAATGAAGCGACAGTGGCTCGAGATTTAGGAAGAGGTCTGTTTCGCATTCATGGAACAGGTCTTATGAACGTAGATCGCAGTAGCCCATATTATACATTTTATGCGACAAGTGGTTGTATCGCCACCAGAGAAAACACCTACGACAATGTCAACTACAAAGACCAAAGACACTTATTAGATTCAGCTATGACCGCCTCGAACTTAGACCCTATCTATAGCAACGAAGTGAAAATTAAAGGGGTTCTTTACGTTATAAATATCAACAATGAGCAAAGGCAAATAGAATTCTCAGATCTCTCTCCTTTTGGGATTGAATAAGTTATACAAATTCCATAAACACACACTCTCCTTACTCAAAAAAAAATGGGACCTCAACGGTCCCATAATCGAATACAAAATAGGTCAAGATTTTTATAGTGGCTTTTCCTCAGAACAACGATCCGACTCTCTTCCTGGAAGAAAATTGTATTCACTGTCGTTATTGTATGATGGCGGACACTTGGGCATCGTAAAGTTTGTGTTTAAAGGCGCTACGGCAAAAGCTGGTAGAAGCTGGTTTGAATACCCGCCTCGACCTACCTTCACAGGCTTTTTATAGCCAACCAAACGTCCTTCATCGATCAACAATACGCCTCGCATATCTTTGTGGTCTAAAGCATAGACATTGCCGTTTTCACTAGATTTAGCTCCCATGGAACCTTTTAAAAAAGGCTTTGCAGTAGGATATCGATCCACTCTATATGTCCCCTCTTCGAGCCATTGACTGCGAGGAGTTCCCGCACTTAAAACTTCCTCACGATCCGGTTTTTGTCCATCCACCCGAACCCCATTTTTAGTCATGATGTAATCCCACTCGCCTTTTTGCTCAGAATAGTTTCGCAGATAGGGGTCTGCAAAGGCCTCTTTCGCATAGACCTTAATGAGCGGAGTTCCCACATCGATTAGATGACGAATGTATGCAATCGACTCGTTGTCTGTTCGGGTACAACCATGACTTCTCGGATCTAAAAAGAGATTGGCCAGCCAACCCCGAGTGGCTTCAATAAACTCCTGTTTGTTGGAGCCCCAACCAATCGTTCCATGGGTCCACTGATAGTGACTGTTCGGTCCAACCTTTGCCGCAAACCAGCCAAATGCACCTCTAACGGAGGCGCCTTTGTAAGGGAGGTTTTTAGTCCACGCCGAGGCTCCTTCTGAAGGCGACGGTACAGCCGGATAGTTGGGGTCATACCAAGAGGGGTATAATCCCGCAGCATCTTGATAGAACTTATGCCAAGAAGTGACATGGAAGTAACCTGTTACCGACTCATTCTTGCCATGCTCACCAACAACAATATCTGTTTCAAAAACCATTTTATGAGCACAGTTGCCATCATCACACATCTTTTCA
>JAGRAG010000122.1 GCA_020435025.1 Bdellovibrionales bacterium
TGTTCCGTCGATGATCGTCAGCCGTGCAATCAATTGCACTGGATCGATTTTTCTTTGCGCCGACCTTTCTAGTGAAATAAAAAGAAAAAAAACAGGGCCGTTCGTCGAATCGTATCGTCGTCTAACACGAGTCTCCCATCAAACCAACACTCAAAGTCAGTTTCGAAAAATTAGTCGACCGTTAATCGTTTTAAAAGATCCAGTTCATCTAAGACTTTACCAGAACCCAGCACAACGCAAGATAAGGGGTCTTCAGCTGTACTGACAGGTAGACCCGTTCTTTCTCGAAGAAGAATATCTAGGTTTGCTAGCAGCGCCCCACCACCCGTTAACACGATTCCATTATCGACAATATCTGAAGCCAATTCAGGAGGTGTTTTTTCAAGTGCCGTACGGACCGCATCNNACCACTTCACTTAATGGGTCCATGAGAGCATCATTAATTTGTGAACTTGTGATCTCAATAGTTTTTGGGGCACCAGCGACTAAATCTCGCCCTTTGATCTCCATGCTCTTTTCACCTTCAAAAGGATAAGCATTCCCAATTTTGATCTTAATCAACTCGGCTGTACGCTCTCCAATAAGAAGATTAAATTGCCGTCTAACGTAGTTCACTATCGATTCATCGAATTTATCACCAGCAACTTTAATGGATTTGCAATAAACTATGCCTCCAAGAGAAATCACCGCCACTCCCGTGGTTCCTCCTCCCATGTCGACGACCATATTACCCGTTGGTTCAGTAATAGGCAGTCCCGCACCAATTGCCGCAGCCATTGGCTCCTCAATTAAGTAAACTTCTCTTGCCCCTGCGGAGTGTGCAGATTCTTTAACGGCCCGTTTCTCCACCTGAGTGATCCCAAAAGGAACACAGATAATGATTCGTGGACGAACAAAGCCTTTCTTATTTCCTGTCGATTTCTGAATAAAGTATTTCAACATGGAGCCCGTCACTTCGAAATCAGCAATAACTCCATCTTTGATCGGTCGAATAGCTACAATACTCCCGGGAGTTCGCCCGAGCATGTCCTTGGCTTCTTTTCCAACCGCTAAAACTCGATTTTGCATTCCACGATAATTTTTTTGGACGGCGACCACAGAAGGTTCATCCAAAATGATGCCTCTTCCTTTGGCGTAAACAAGAGTGTTTGCAGTTCCTAAATCAATGGCAATATCGTTGGAAAAATATTCGGTAAACTTCTCTAAAAAACTCATTCGATTCTTCTCTATTCGTGACAGTATTGGACGAAATTCTTTATAGACCGCCTTAAAGAGATCCCCATTTTATCACCCAGTTAAAAACTAACGACAAAATTGGAATGGCTCTTTTCAGAGACCTAATGAAGTTGTTTGAAAAAACCATATTCAGCTTTACCTGGAAAAACCCTTCCTGCGGATTCCGCCCTCCAGAACAACGCCCTTAGAAGATGACCTTTTCAAACAACTCCTTACTGTTATTTAAGACCTTCGGAAAAAAAGAGTCAATACACGAGTTTAGTTAGTTGACAAGCGTTGACACTCTTCCTGTGCCTGATTAAAAATTCGAAGTACAAGGTCAAATGGATATCGTCCTTCGTTAACCCATATGCGCCGAACAATTCCTTATTTGGCCTGAATAGCCCTATTGCCCCTTGTAAGTGCTGCCCCTGTAGCGGTAAGGAACAACCTATGAGACAAAATATTTTTACGCTGACACAAGATTTTTTAAAATCCAAACAGTCCTGCAATCACGCCCTAAAGCATCTAAAAAAGGGAACAGAAATCGCTATTTTACTCGAAGGACGGATGCCCTGCGCTCTATTTTTTGAAGAAAATAGCGTAAAATTTGAAAAGCGACCCGCCCGCAGCCCCGATCTTACTTTTTTTGTCTATCCCGAAGCCGTGAGAAGACTATCTCAACTTGAAGGAGACAACATGACCGAATTAGGCATCGAGATCACTCGCGAGATGGCTCTTGGCACCATCGAACTGAAAGTCAATGGACCCATTAGTCATTTACTCACAAAGGGTTACTACAAGATACTCATCGAAGCCGGACCCGATTTTTTAAACTACTTAAAAGACATGGGCGTGGAAAGCTGGGGACGAATATCCGAACTCATGCATGCTGAAAATAAAGATAAATAATTAAAATAACTTGGCTAGTGCAAAACACAAAGCCCTTCTTTTTAGATTTGCTCCAAAACCTCCGTTACTGTTGGGCACAGCTCCTGCTTTGCAGACATCCCCACTGCGTGGGGAACGCTTCACGCTTGTCTGAGCCGCAACAGTAACGGAGGTTTTGGAGCAAATCTAAAAAGAAGGGCTTTGTGTTTTCACGTTATTAAACAAAGAATCCGAAAAAGAGAAAACGACGCTTCGCGAAATAATGGAGTAGCTGCTTGGCTTGGTTTGCGCGGAATCAGCTCATTATTAAATCATCGAAAACTACGTTCCTAAATTGCAAATACCGTTTTAAATCTTCCAACTTAGTTCTTTCTTCTCATGGGCTTTTAACATTTGCTTCTGGCGCTCTTGCTCGGCTGAATCCCAACTGAGCTCTTCTGCAAAAACACTCAAAATCTCATCTAACAGGTTATACCCATGATCTTTTCGGGCCAAAAAAAGTGGAGCTCGGCGAAGATAAAAATCAACAACATTGAGACACATTGTTTCTTGTATGGCGTGTCGAGATTCGACCTGCCAAAGTGTGGCGTCTGAGCGATAGTATTTTTTTAAAATGTGTTCCGCTTCACCACCATGACGTTCTACAAACTTCTGACAATCCTCTACTGACCAATGACAAAAAGATTTGAGTTTATCTACAGCCTCAGACCTATGTTCCCAATTACTCGCCGTTACATATTTATTTAAGGGACGACTCGTCAAACATTGTCCAAACTGAACTTGTTTCTCTATCGGTAAAGCCTGCAATACCCGATCCATCGTCTCTTCAGCCATATGGCGATAGGTTGTATACTTTCCACCTGTCACAAAAGTTACATTTTGGTCGTCAGATAGAATCAAATGCTCTCGACTGGTTTTACTTTCCGTAGAAGCTCCATCATTTACCAAGGGCCGAACTCCCGCATAGCTTGCCAGAATGTCATCTTTAGTGATTTTGGCTCCAGGAAAATATTCATTTACGACGTTTAAGACATACTCAACGTCCTGGGAGTCTGAGTGGACATCACACGGACTTTCCGCATAGTCTGTGTCTGTTGTACCAATGATCACCATTTCATGGCGAGGAATAGCAAAAACAATCCGTTTCTCTCCGTCTGTTGCCATCACCACCGCTTCTTTTAAGGGCAATCGTTTCTGATCTAAAGTTAAATGAATCCCTTTGGATGGACGCATTAAAGGGCTCCAATTATTTAAAAGGGTCTGCCCGACTCGATCGGTCCACGGCCCCACACAACTAATAAAATGATGAGCTTTGATGGTCCATCTTTCCAAAGTCCTTTGGTCTTCAACCTTTAATGCAGCTACCTTGTCATTTTCAAATTCGGCGCCCGTAGCCTTTACAAAATTCACGCAATGCGCCCCGGATTCATTAGCAGATCTCAAAGTCTCAAGAACCAATCTATCGTCATCCATGTAAGCGTCTGAATAAACATAAGAGCCTAAGAGTTCTTTTTGCTTAAGAAAGGGAACTCTTTTTTCTGTTTGCGGCCGACTCAATCGCTCGTGAATTTCCGGCATCTCAAACAGGGCAAGCAAGTCATAGAGCCACATCCCAAGCCCCATCTTAAACATTCCTACCCGCCCTCCCTTATAGAGCGGTAAAACAAACCTTAAAGGATGAACTAAATGAGGAGCCATTTCAAAAAGGCGCCGCCTCTCTGTTAATGCCTCATGAACCAATCCGAATTCTAGATTTTCTAAATATCGAATGCCTCCATGGATGAGCTTACTAGAACGAGAGCTGGTTCCGGATGCGAAGTCATCGGCCTCCACCAAAGCTACTTTCATTCCTATAAGAGCAGCATCCCTGGCGATGCCAGCCCCTGTAATGCCACCACCTATGATACAAAGATCATAGAATTCACTTTTCATTTCACTTTTATAGTGCTCTCGTTCATTTGGTCCAAACATGTTCTTCCCAATTTTATATACCCTAAAAGAGGCTGTCGCCAAACGGCCATCTTTGAAAATAAAATACTTCAGCTCTCACTCAACGTATTTTATATACGCCTCCTTCGATCTGAAATATATTATTTCCAAACCTGACTGTTTGGCGACAGCCTCCAAAAGTAACCTACCAATTTCTTTGCCACTTTTATAGGTTTAATTGTAGTGTGAATCTTTCACCTTCAAAATAAGGATTCGTACGTGAAGGAATTTTCTGAAAGTCTATTAAAGCAAATCATCAGCCAAATTGACCGTTGTTTAGAGACACTAGATCGGCCGGCTGTTGCCGCTTTTGATGCGGATGGCACTCTGTGGAATATGGACATGAGTGAGCACTTTGTTCAATATCAGGAGCGTGAAAAGCTCTTAACAGAGATTCCCCACAGCCCTTGGCAACATCATTTAAAAATGCACAAAGAAGATCCCAAAGCCGCCTACTTGTGGTTGGCTCAGATCAATGCCGGCCATCCCATTTCCGAAGTCCGTGGTTGGGCTGATCGGTTTCTTAAGGACTATGGTGCGATTCCTACTTTTACCTCACAAAGGCAGATCATCGATCACCTTCGCAAAAAAGAAGTTGAGATTTATATAATTACGGCCAGTGTAAAATGGGCGGTAGAACCGGGAGCGCGACTTTATGGCGTGGACGAAGACCACGTAATAGGTGTGGCTACGCAAGTCAAAGAGGGCCTCGTCACGACGGAACAAGATGGTGAAATCACTTGGAGAGAGGGGAAAGTGAAAGGCTTGTTAAATAAAACAAATGGTGTCTACCCGTTTTTTGCTGCAGGAAATTCTTCCGGAGACTTACCACTAATTGAATCAGCCACGGATATTCATTTGGTGGTTTCGGCGGCACAGCCTGGCGAACACACCTATGAAACGGAACAAGAGATGTTAAAAATCGCCGAGGAGCGGGAATGGTACCGCCATCGGTTCAATTAACTATTCTTCTAACAACAACTGATTAATCAACAAAATCACATTGACCTCGTTAACAAGGGGATTGCGCCCTTTTGCCAATTCATCAACATCCGACATACCATCGTTATCGTCATCTAAATCTGCGTTGTCACCTGCACCATCTTTGTCCGTATCCACACTTTCGCTGGCATCAAGAGGAAATGCATCTCTGCTATCTGCAACTCCATCATTATCGTCGTCTTCATCAGCATTATTTCCAATACCATCTCCATCGGTATCTTGCGATTCCAAAGCATTCTTAGGAAATGCATCTTCAATGTCCGACACACCATCGTTGTCATCGTCATCATCGACTCCGTCATGCATTCCATCTCCGTCGGTATCGACCTCTATGAAATTAACATTGATGATCGCATTCTTTCCGGAGGAATAATAGGGAAGATTTTGAGAAGATAAGGTCCAGTACAAAAATATGAATGCACGATTATAAGTTGATAGACCCGAAAAATAGGAAGTTGAGACCGACGTGCCTTTTGCTGGATTATCAAGGCATCGGATAATATCGGAGTCAGTTAGGATGTCGTCGGAAGCATTTACCAAACAAAGAGAAATATAAAACTCACTGTTAGGATATGGTTCTAAAATCCCAAATCCAGTCGAATAGGAGATCGTTCCTACTTTCAATCCTGGCTCTCTAGGAAGCACACCAAAATCAACGATATAGTATTGACGCGCTAATGTGAAATTCGGAAGTGGCTTTACCACAGACAAACCCGGAAAAGCTGTGACCGTTTGTAGGAGGAAGACATTAGCTATGAAAGCCAGAGAAAATATTATTTTTTGCTTCATGAATTTTTCACCTTTTAATCTTCACCGGCATATATTCGTAATTGAAAGAAATTGCCAACTAAAGAATTAGACCATGAAAATAAGAAAGAATTGAAAAAATTCCTTACAACCCAATGTTAGTTTCGACGTAGATTCTTAGATAACCAACTGTATCGTTAATTTTCTCTAAAATTTTTCGGAGAGGTATGAAATATGTTACGAAAACTCTTAGAGAAATTTTCATAGTTGGTGATTCCAACCTCTTTAGCAATGGACTTTAACGGTTTGTCCGACTCTGTAATCAGCATCGCTGCCTGATAGTATTTCATATCTCTAAGATATTGTGATGGAGACACACCATACATTTTCTTAAAGGAACGGGTGATCGTATCATTGGGATAACCTAATGATTCGGCAATTAAAGAAATTTTTAACTCTGATTCGAAGTTTCGATCAATGTACTGTTTCACCTTTAAAGCCACAGCATTGAGTTGCTCTTCTGCTCCCATTGGCTGCCAGTACTCCTGATGATCTAAAACATGCGCTAGAATTTCTTCTGCATTTTCAAACCGTTCATAGTCTGTAGAAAAATAAAAAGGCTCTTTTGGCAATAGTTTGAAAATTCTCGAAGTCCCCTGATAAGAGGACCAATCAAATTGAGAAACGTTAAATTTCCAATGAACAATAGAAAAAGGAGGAATAAAAACTGCTTTTTTACCCCACAAAGTGGTCTCTTCACCATGCCTAATAAACGTTAGCTCTCCTTTAAATTCACCATAAATGTAAAGCCAAAATTTAGGAATGCAATCAATGTGGTGTCCACCCTGTCGTGTCTTTTGATTTCTAAAAAATATACCGAGACCATCATTGATTATATAAAAGCGCTCATTCAACCAATTGGCGACCCGTGACTTCTTAGGAAAATCCTGAAAATTAGCTTCGATTTTAGACAAGTCAAAGGTAGAGCTCATAACAATACAAATAGTAATTCCCACTGATTTTTTCAACAAACTTGTCAAATTTCGACAGAAATAGTGAATTTTCCAACCTTCCTTTTGTCAGCCCGAGACCCACTTCTTAATCTGAATGAGATCCGGTGGAAACCCGGGTGGAGCAACAGGAGGACCCTATGTCAACAAACCCACACACTACAGAGCCCCTAAGGCCAGCCCAAGAAGACGCCGACTTTGAAAAGCTCATGTTAATTAGCCAAGGTCACGTCGCCTTTCGTGTCCTGCATGCAGGTCTTGAACTCGGTCTTTTCGAGATTCTCCATAAAACTCCAGGCCTCAACCACAGACAGATAGAAGAGTCTTTGCTGTTAGAAGAGACACCTTGCCAGATCCTTCTAAGAGCCCTTTATTCCTTGGATCTTTTGGTTAAACGCAATGAGCTTTTCTACAACAGCCCCACAACCACCTTATATCTGCTAACCGAAGGCGGCTATCACTTTAAAGATATATTGGGCTGGCAATCGGAGATCGTCTATCCAGCCATCATTGACTTCACCGAAGCCCTCACGAAAAACACCAATATCGGACTCCGGCACTTTCCCGGCCCTGGTGACAACCTTTATGAACGCCTTTCAGCTCATCCCTCACTTTTAAAGACCTTTCAACGATCTATGAGCGCCCTGTCCCGGTCAGCGAATGCTGAATTCATCCGGCAGATCCCTTTAGATCCAAATGAGACTCTTGTCGATATTGGTGGAGGGGATGGAACCAATCTCAAATCGATCCTCAACACCCATCCCAATCTAAAGGGAATCGTCTTTGACCTACCAGATATTTGTGACCTGGCTCGTCGAAACATCAAAGACTGGGGGTTAGAATCTAAACTATCTGTCAATCCTGGTAACTTGTTTAACGACCCCTTCCCCAAGGCCAGCACCCTGCTTTTTAACCATATGTTCACAATCTGGTCGGGAGAAAAGATCACCGAGATCTTAACTAAATGCTTTCATCACCTCGATCAAGGAGGAAAGGTCATCGTATTTAATATGATGAGCCACGACCATGAATATGGGCCAATCTCATGCGCCCTAGGTTCTCCTTACTTTCTAACGATTGCCACAGGCCAAGGAAAGCTACATACCAGCTCTGAATACGAGGCTTGGTTTCACAAGGCCGGATTCCAAAAAGTCCAACGCTTTTCCGGTCTCCCCATAGATCATAGCTTTCTCGTAGCCTATAAGGAATAAATAATTGATGAAACCCTTTAACTGCGGATAAAGGGTTGCCATTCGATTTGAATCTGAATCTCCCCTATCTCCTGGAAACGAGAAATCTGTTAATAATCCTAAAATGTGACAAATGTGTATACATATTGAGACAATTAACGGCACTTCGTTTCGTTTTGAGAGGCTCATCCTTTGCTTCATCATTCTGCGGATGATTTTCAATCAATTACGATTGGGTGGGAAAGTTTGAGTTTCA
>JAGRAG010000123.1:0-11160 GCA_020435025.1 Bdellovibrionales bacterium
AAACAGGTCGCTCGTGCGGTTTTTGGAAAGGCAATCACATCGCGAATGGCGTCTGTTCCACAAAGAATCATCACCAATCGATCCAATCCCCAGGCAATCCCACCGTGCGGAGGTGTTCCATATTTAAGTGCCTCAATAAAAAAACCAAACATCCGTTCTGTTGTTTCGTCAGACATTCCTAAGGCATCGAACATCGCCTTTTGCACATCCGAGCGATGGATTCGGATGCTTCCACCGGCCACCTCATGACCATTGCAAACCAAGTCATAAGCCTTTGCTCGAACGTCACCATAGCGCTCGGAGTCTTTGCTTAACAATATATCCACGTCAGCATCTTTAGACATCGTAAAAGGGTGGTGGCAAGCCACATAACGGTTTTCTTCTTCGTCGTAGTCGAGTAAGGGGTTGTCTGTCACCCAAAGGAAGCGATCTTTTGACTCATCGATCGCTCCTAACTCTTTTGCCAAAGACAATCTTAATGCCGATAAAGCGGCGCTCGTAACAGAAAAACGATCGGCAACGATCAACACACCTCCGCCATTTTCTCCACCAACTGAAGCAAAAATCTCTTGTAATTTGTCTGGAGTAAAAAACTTGGCGACCGGCGATGTCAGCTCCCCTGTTGAGGACGATTTGATATATACCAAACCCTTTGCACCATATTTTTTAGCTAGGTCTGTAAGCTGGTCAAACTGCTTTCGGGAGTATTCGCCTATTCCTGGAACAGCCAAGCCTTTCACTGCCCCACCATTTTCTAAAGCGTCATCGAAAACTTTAAAGCCCGCTCCCTTAACCAGCGCACCGATCTCTTTAAGCTCCCACGCGATTCTTAAATCAGGCTTATCACATCCAAATCGATCCATAGCCTCTTGGTAGGTCATTTTTGGAAAGTCGGAAATATCAACACCCTTAATAGACTTCCAAAGAGCCTTTGCAAGTCCTTCTGTGGAAGCAAAAATATCGTCTTCATCGACAAAACTCATCTCTATATCTATTTGACTGAACTCCGGCTGTCTGTCTGCTCTTAGGTCTTCATCGCGAAAGCAGCGGGCAATCTGGTAGTATCTATCCAATCCACCAATCATCAAAAGCTGTTTAAGAGTTTGCGGACTCTGTGGAAGAGCATAAAACTGCCCGGGATTCACACGAGAAGGAACGAGATAATCCCGAGCACCTTCAGGTGTACTTTTATAAAGAATAGGGGTTTCTACATCGACAAAGCCTTCTTGCGAAAGATAATTTCTTACGACCTGAACAGCTTCCGACCGAGTTTTTAGAATCGATTGCATTTTCGCAGAGCGAATCTCAAGATATCTATGCTTTAATCTTAAAACTTCCGAAACCTTATCGTCACCCACAACAAAAGGAGGGGTGGCCGCTTCGGAGAGCACTTCAAATCTCTCAGCAATGACTTCGATATCTCCCGTTTTCATCTCTTTGTTGATCATCGCATCCGGGCGTCGACCGACGACCCCTTTTAAAGCAACAACATATTCCATACGAACGTCTTTTGCTGCACCCACGCTGGCCTGTTTAGGATCCACCATCACCTGCACAATTCCACTGCGATCTCTTAAGTCGATAAAAATCATTCCACCTAAATCTCGGCGCGACTCGACCCACCCCATCAACACAACGGATTGCCCATCATTGGCGGCAGTTAAATCTGTACAGTAGTGACTTCGTTTTATCTGTTGAACAAACTTCTCCATAACCCTTCTTCCTTATCAACTTGGCTCCCCAATCTCGCATGATCGCCTATGGAGATCAAGAGATCTTCTTGAGGTCGTCACCAAACGGCTATCTTTGAAAATAAAATACTTCAGCTCTCAATCAATGTATTTCATATACGTCTCCTTCAGCCTGAAATATTTTATTTCCAAATCTGGACGGCCTCTTCTTGAATCGGCGAAGACCTTATGCCCTTTTCGGGCTTCAGAAAACTCTTAACCTATATACTTGTAAATATTAATGAATCTGTACTGGCCTCTTTATAAATTCTTCCTCTTTTTTCCTTTCTCCCATTGAACATCTCTTCAAAAGGCACTATGTTGGCCCTATGCCAAACGTAAACGTATCCATGTCATCCTCACTAGATCCAAAGATCGCTTTCGACAAAGTAAGCTCCTACTTAAATCAAAGTGATGAGTTGAGAAAGTTGGATAGCTCTTACACTTGTCAATTTAACGAAAGCGCACTTTCCGGCGACCTCAGGGGCAAACTCTTTTCGGCAACACTTAAAGTTGAAGGGCATACTCAAGGAAGTCTTGTAGATATCCAAGTCAAATTACCCTTAGCTCTGGCCTTTGCTTCTAAGAAAGTCAAAGCGACATTGGAAACCTACCTTCATAAGACATTAAACGGGTGATTTACAATGGCTCAACGAAAGAAGGCCAAAAAGAAAAGTCGATCCAAGGCAAAAAAGAAGACTCGACCATCTCCTCCTCCAGTTGAGCAAGAGGTCGAACTTTCCGAAGCAGACAGTGAAGATGAGGAAGGCTCTGAATCCAGAGTCCTGATTCCAGATATCGTTTTCGATGATGACGAATTTTCTGAATCGGACTCGGATGACGAGCTAGTTAAAAATGTCTCTCGATTTGAAGAGCAAGAGAGCGAAGATGAGGATGAAGACAGGCCCCCCCTAAAAAAAGCCTCTATGGGAAAGAAGTCCAAAAGACGTTCGACGGAAGAAGTTCTCGAAGACACCGGAAAAGCCCTCGCTCCTACGGACCCTGTTAGTCAATATTTAGCGGAAATTCGCAAATATCCACTTTTAGATCGAGAAGAAGAAAGACGTATTGCGGAACACTATTATGAAACCGGTGATCAAAAGTCTGCAGAAATACTTGTCACTTCTAACTTAAGGTTTGTTGTAAAGATCGCTGCCGAATATGCGAAGTTTGGTGCAAAGCTCATTGATTTGATTCAAGAGGGCAACATTGGACTGATGCAAGGAGTGAGAGAGTTTAACCCTTATAAGGGTGTTCGACTGATTAGCTATGCCGTCTGGTGGATTCGTGGCTACATTCAAGAATACCTTATGCGACAGTACTCTCTTGTTCGCATAGGAACGACCCATAACCAACGGAAACTCTTCTATCAACTTCAAAAGGAGCGGGACGAATTAGAGCGCATGGGTGTTGAAGCGGGCATCAAACAACTCAGTGGGCGTTTAGGTATTTCTGAAGGCGAAATCCGTTCTATGAACCAAAGGCTTACAGGAAGAGATGTCAGCCTCAGCGTGCCGACGGGCACGGATCAAAGCAATTCAACTTTGTTGGACATGCAAGCAGACGAGTCCTTAAGTGATGTAGACAGCTTCATCGGACAAAACGAAGAAATCAATATTTTAAGAAATAGTATTAAGGATCTACGACCAGAACTAAACCCGAGAGAGATAGAAATTTTAGATAAACGAATCTTAGCTGACGACCCCTTAACATTACAAGAAATCGGCGACCTTAATAATACGACAAGAGAAGCCGTTCGCCAGATGGAAGCCCGACTTTTAAAAAAGATCAAAAGAGCCGTAGCTCAACAAAATCTTATTGAAACCGAAGACTGAATATTCGCCAAATCAGACCTTCTATTCAAAACCCTATTCATGATTGAGTGATCACTCATGCCGCGATCGCTGTTTAAAAGAATAACAATATCCTAGCTCGCAGCCGCTTCTTGCTCTTCGAAAAATAAAGTCAATTTCGAACGAAGTCGAGTGATTGCTTGAGCATGAAGTTGAGAGACTCGACTTTCCGTGACTCTTAAGATCCTTCCAATCTCTTTCAAATTCATGTCTTCATAATAATATAAAGACAGCACCAATCTTTGTCGTTCTGGAAGATCTTCGATAGATCGAGCGACTGTTTCTTTAATGGACTTGAGTTTTAATTGATTAAAAGGGTTACTGATCTTACAGCCTTCTAAAATATTTAAAATTGATTTTTTGTCAACGTTGCTAAATGTTGTTGTGTCATCAATTGATAAAACACTCACAGGCCGAACTTGATTCACGAGATCATAGAATTCTTCCATGTCCACACCTAGGCGTTCGGCAACTTCCTCATCCGTAGCATTCCGTCCGAGTTCAGATTCTAGAGTCACCATGGTCTTATCTAACATTTTCGCTTTATCACGAATCGAGCGAGGGACCCAGTCTTGAGCTCTTAGCTCATCAAGGATTGAACCCCTGATTCGAAATTCGGCATAGGTTTTAAATTTATTGTCTCTGGTTGGATCATACTTTTCAATGGCGTCCATTAAACCAATCACTCCAGATGAAATCAAATCATCCAGTTCAATGTGTGCAGGTAAACGAATGGCAATTTTTTGTGCGATAAATTTGATTAACGGAGCATATTCCATAATGAGCTTATCTTTTTGCTGGGCCGTTAATTTGCTGGGCTCCTCTTTATACTTTTTTAATAAAGAGCTCGCCGCTACATTCTTATCTATATCTGACATTTCCCACCTCTATCCTTAATCATATCAAATCGAGACTGGCATCGAAAGTCCAATTCTCCTAGGCCACGCCCATCATCTGTTCCCAGAAGAACTGCATGCCACCTTTACTCTCCCTTAATTCCCTAAAACCACTTAACTTTTGTGCAATACCCTGTATGGCCTGCCCCGAAACTGACATAGGCCTAGATAATACGACCAATTGTTGCGACTTTGTTGCTTTTCTTAATTCTGGATCAAACGGAACAAAGCCAATGTACTTAAGCCTGACACATAAAAACTGTGAGGCCACATCATCCAACCTTTTAAAAATTCGCAGAGCATCTATCTCGTCTGTAACTTGGTTACACATAATCGAAAATCGTGTCTCTCTTTGCTTTTGATGTAAGACCTTAATCAAGGAATAGGCATCCGTGAGGCTTGCTGGATCTGGACCCAAGATAATACAAATTTCTTGAGCAGCCGAATTGAGATACAAAACGTTATCAGCAATTCCTGGAGCCGTATCAATCAACATAACATCGTAAAGCCCTTCTAGTGTGCCTACCTGATCGAGTAAGTAGCGTCGCATAAGGGTGTCGATATGTTGCAAATCATAAAGACCCTGACCACCTGGTATAAGATCCACTCCAGGAGCGACTTCGACTATGACATCTTTAAGTTCCTTGCGCCCTTTAACAACGTCTTCAACCGTATACCGAGAGCGCACACCAAACATAATATCTATATTGGCCATTCCCCAGTCACCATCGAGAATCAGTACTCGCTTTCCCTCTCTAGCCATTTGCAATGCCATATTAGCAACCATTGAACTTTTGCCAACTCCGCCCTTACCTGAAGTGACAGAGATCGTCTTGGTGATTCCTTGATTGTGTGTGGGTGAATAATAAAATGAATTCATATGTAATCGCGCTCCTGTTTCACTTTCGTTAATTTAAAAAGTAAGTCTACAACTCGTTCCTTAGTAGCTATCTCAAAGTCTTCGGGAATCTGGGGTCCAATCCCAAAGGAGTGAAGGGGAAGTCCGGATTCACGATGAACGTTATAAATAAGGCCATGTTGAACCGTTTCATCAAGACCTGTAAAAATAAGATCCGATACATGTAATGATCGATATCTTCTTGCTATTTCCTGGGCATCGACATCTTTAGCTAAAACCGATTGAACCAAATGGATGGCTCTTCCCCCTGTTACGGGTGGTAAGTGTGTCTGTAAAGAGGATCTATCCTCTTCGGTCCTTAATGCATTAGCTGGATAATCTACTAAAAGGTGATCCACATCTCTTAACTGTTTGTGCAGAGTGGCCCAATCCTCAGGACTCTGAACAACACAAAAAGGCACATTGAGAATTTGTGCAAAAATTCTAAGCTGTTCTGCGGCACCCACTTTTTTTGAGTCACAGGTCACGATAGCGACATTTTTTCTTCTACGAATCACGAGGTGACTGGCAAACTTCACAAGAGCTGCAGTTTTTCCCTGCCCGCTACCCCCAACAAAGGCATGATAGCGAGGAAGGCTTTCATCTGAAACTATTTCGATAGAATTAAGTAAGTGACGTGCCACCCAGGCTTTTACGAAGTGCTTTTTCTTAAGCAGGGGTGCCGCAATCTCAGTCTGAGCCTTTTTTAAAATTTCCACAGTTCTTTTTTGATCCACGCCAACGCCTGTTAGCTCCTCATACATAAACCCTAGATCATACGGCAACCCTTCATCAGCTCCTGGATGTAGAGAGACAAAAGATTGTGGGACTTTCTGAAAATTCTGGATAAGTTTGCGCATCATGTTTAGTTCTTTTTCCAGAAGGGCAATCTTACGATCTCGGTCTTGAATTCCTTTATGTGACTTCAATCCCGGGTTTGATCTTAACCTCTGTGGTTCATCATCTACGAAAAGCTCGCTGGCTACTTTTGCTTGTTGAGCGGCTTCCTGAACTCGGCTTGCGGCTCTATTGGCAACATTTTCTTCAAATCGGGCGACAGACATTCCGGCAACTGATCTTTCCTCCGACTTTTCTTCGTCAGTAATGCTAATATAGGGTCTTTGGGTCATCTGATGTTTAGGACCATTTTCTTCGCGATATTTTGTAAAGACCTTATCAATATAGTTTTTTTGTTGTGTCGCAGACATCTTTCCAAACGACTCTCGTCTCATATTAGTCATCTTTTGTTCCGCAAGTTTTTTCTTTTGTAAAACCAAGTCCGAAACGGCAGCGGCAATCTCTACACTTCCGGCACCACCGAGGCCATATCCGGCTTTGTTTTCTTTAGCCGACAGAATAATTGCCTCAGGACCTAAATGTTGCTTGACCATCTCTAAAGCCTCTTTCATTGTGCTCGCTTCAAACTTCTTAACTTGCATGGTTCATCTCCACGACTCCTACTGATTGTACGGCAACATCTTGAGATAACTCTGTATGCGACAGCACAGTTAACTGCGGGATAAAGCGAGAAGCTAATTTAAATAGATGTCTCCGCGCAGTGGGACTTGTTAACAATATGGGTTGTCCTGAAATTTCGGGATGCCTTTCAATCATATTGGCTACCCCGGAAATCAGATCTTGAGCTTTAATTGGATCCATCACCAATTGTACACCTTGCTCTGTCTGTAAAAGCGACCCAGAAATATATTCCTCAAACTCAGGACTCAAAGTAATGACGCTGACATCACCTTCATCAGAGGCCACTTGGCTTGTGATCGTTCTAGAGAGTTCTTTACGCACCGACTCAGTAAGCAATTCCGGATCCTTCATACGAGTGGCTTCATCCGCCAAGGTTTCAAAGATGGTGAGCATATCCCGAATAGAAATCTGTTCTTTTAATAAGTTCTGTAGAACTTTAACGACCGTTCCCAAGGGCAACAGATCAGGAATCAAATCCTCAACCACTTTCGGATAGGACTTCTTAAAGTTATTAATTAGCCGATCCGCCTCTTGACGTCCCAACAGCTCATGAGCATGACCCCGAATCACTTCCGTAATATGAGTCGCCATCACCGTCGGTAAATCGACCACGGTGTATCCAGAGATTTCTGCTTCCTCACGAAGTCCTTTGGATATCCACAGGGCATCCAATCCAAAAGCCGGCTCTCTAGTGGGAATTCCTTCCACGGTTTTCATAATGTTTCCAGGATCCATCGCCATATAGCAGTCTGAACGTAAACTGCCACCAGCCACTTTATTGCCTTTAATCAAAATGCGATACTCGCCAGGCTCCAATTGCAAATTATCTCGAATGTGAATACTCGGAACAACGATCCCCATATCCAAAGCGAATTGCTTTCTAATACTTACAATTCTTTCTAAGAGGTCTCCCGATTCATCGGACTCTACAATATTGATGAGCCCATAACCTACTTCCAGCTCCATGACATCTAAGGGAAGCAAAGATTCTACGTTTTCCTTTTGTGGTTTACGGGCCTCTTCTTCGGCTTGGCGTTTTTCGATCATATCGTCTTCTTGCTTGTGACGAATCAACATCCAAGCTAAACCACCCATCACGGCGGCCATCATAAAAAACGGAACCGTTGGCAGACCAGGCACTAAACCTAGTATGGCTAGCACAGAGGCCACCACCAAAATTGCTCTTGGATTTAAAAACAACTGACCCAAGATATCCGCTCCCATATTTTTATCAGATCCGTTGCGAGTTACAATCACACCTGCGGCGGTGGAAATAATCAACGCCGGTATCTGCCCCACAAGTCCATCACCTATAGTTAACATCGTGTAGTACTCAGCAGCTGTAGAAATATCTAGACCTCTTTGGAGCACACCAATAAGAAGTCCTCCAAAAATGTTTACCAAGGTAATAATAATCCCAGCAATGGCGTCACCTCGAACGAATTTACTGGCACCATCCATCGATCCATAAAAATCAGCTTCTAACTCGATATCTTTACGTCGCTTACGAGCATCTTCTTCTGAAATGAGCCCAGCATTAAGGTCTGCATCGATGGACATTTGTTTACCGGGCATAGCATCTAAGGTGAACCGAGCAGCGACCTCGGCAACACGCCCTGAACCTTTGGTGATAACTATAAAGTTAATTACAACTAAGATTATAAATACGATCAAACCGATCACGTAATTACTACCAACGACAAAATTACCGAACGCGGATATTACTTCACCGGCCGCTTTGGTCCCGTTATGTCCATCAGTTAAAATAATTCGCGTCGAAGCGACGTTCAGTGACAAACGAAACAAAGTCGCAATTAACAAAAGTGTGGGAAAAACACTAAAGTCGAGTGGTTTTTCACTATATATCGCTACGAGCAAGATGATCAAAGAAAGTGTAAGAGAAAAAGTCAGCCCAATATCTAGTATGAATGAGGGCAATGGAATCATCATCACCGCCAAGATCCCTAGCAGAGCCAAGGCAATCATGATATCAGGGTTTTTAGTAAACCGTTCAAATCGTTTCAAGAATAAAAACAATGAGTCCATTTAGTATTTTACCTTCTTCTTTAATCGATAAATATAAGAAAGCACTTCCGCTACTGCTGTGTAGAGCTCCCGAGGAATATTCTGTCCAATTTTCAAAGTTTTAAAAATGGTTCTCGCTAAAGGCTTATTCTCAACAATTGGTATATTGCTCTTTTTTGCAATTTCCTTGATCTTCTCAGCAACCAATCCAGCTCCTTTGGCCACAATCGTCGGAGAGACCATTTCAGCAGAGTACTTGATAGCAACAGCGATGTGCGTAGGATTGGTAACAATCACATCTGCTTTGGGAACGGCCTCCATCATTCGCCGACTGGCCATTTCTCTTTGTACTCGTCGAATTCTTGCCTTTACCAGAGGATCACCTTCGCGAGACTTATTTTCTTCTTTCACTTCTTGCTTCGTCATCCGCATTTTTTGTTCCAGATCATATCTCTGATAGAGAAAATCAAATCCAGCCAAAAAGGCCATGAAAAAACCAACAGCCAGAAAAAGTCTAAAAACTATTTCACCGATATACTCCATAAGTTGCATCACTGTGAGGGACGCCAGTTTAGGAATGAACTCCACCTGATCTCGCAAAACCAAATAGGAAATGCCCCCAACGATTAACACTTTTAAAACAGCCTTTACACCCTCAACAAAAGACTTCAGAGAAAATACTCTTTTAAATCCTGATACAGGATCAATTCTCTCGAACTTAACTTGAAGAGCTTCTTCATTTGTTAAAAAACCCACTTGCGCCACATTTGAAACAAAGGCAATCACAGCCATAATGGCCATCACAGGGGCCACAAGAAGAATGGACTTTTTTAATGCAAATTGTGCGGCAGGCATCCAGTCCCCATCACGAGACGACTGTACTAGAAAATCAGTAAAGGAGAGCTGAAAGACTTCAGATAATTGCTCAAGAAAAAATCGACTGAGCAACCAAACTATAGCCAAGGAAGTCAATATCACAAGACCCGACGCTAGCTCTTTTGTCTGAGCCACCTGACCTCGTTTGCGAAAGTCCTCACGCCTCTGCTGCGTGGGGTCTTCCGTTCTTTCACCTGAATCGGCCTCTGCCAAAACTCACCTTCCTAGTAAGTCTTTAAAAGTTTAAAGACTGCTTCTGCTGAAAAATCAACAATGTCTTCCATTTGCCAAATAAAAATCGGCATCACAATAATCATAATTACAAATCCCGCTAAAATATTAACCGGTAAGCTCGTGATCAAAACGTTAATTTGTGGAACAGCTCGCCCAATCACAGCCATAGAAATGTTCATGAAAAACACGGCAACTAAAACAGGAGCCGATAAGCGAACTCCGATCTCCATCACCTGTTGAGTAAACTCTCCCACAGAGCTCGAAGAAAGAAAATTCACTCCTTGTAAGCCCATGGGAACAAGATCAAAAGACATCACAATGCCTTGAAGAAAGACATGATGGCCTTGGATAGCTAAAAAAAAGAGAGTCGCTATAGCTACTTTGAATTGCTCCAAACTACTGGCAGATGAACCCATTGCCGGATTAAATAGTTGGGAGCTTGAAATACCCATTGTGATACTATTGAGCTGTCCAGCCACACTGATACAGAAAAAAAACATTCGTGCCAAGAACCCGAAGGTCACCCCAATGAAAACTTCTTTCATTGCTAAAAAAACCATTTGATACGAATCAAAAGTAATAGACACAAGAGAGCGATCAAGAACCGGAAAAATAACAAGTGTTATAACAAGAGAGAAGAGAACTTTTGCTGGTGTCGGAACCAATCCCGATCCAAAAACTGGCCATGAAACAATGAATGATGTCATTCTGATAAATACCAGAATAAATGACAGCATTTCAATTTCATTAAAGTTATAAATATTGGCCACTAATTCCTCACATAAGTCGCAATGTTTTCAAACAATTCAATCGTAAAGTGACTCATCACGTCTAACATCCAGGGCGAAGCAATTATAAACACCAGTGCCACAACTGCCATTTTAGGTATAAATGTCAAAGTGGCTTCATTGATCTGAGTGATCGCCTGAAACACACTCACCACTAAACCAATAACCAAGGCACCAATCAACATGGGGGCTGATATCATCGCCGTCACTTCTAAGGTTTTTGTTCCCAAATTCACAATCAGTTGCTCATCCATATTTTTTACCCAAAACTCTTAACTAAAGATCCGACAATCAGAGACCAGCCATCGACAAAGACGAAAAGCATAATCTTAAACGGCAATGAGATAATCACTGGAGGTAACATCATCATACCCATAGCCA